>DATHXE010000565.1:0-3297 GCA_035459845.1 Tepidisphaeraceae bacterium
GGTACACCGGCACGCAGAAGAAGACCTGGCCTTCCAATGGCGCCGACATCCTCATCGGCCGCCCGCCCTCCGACCCCGCCGAAAAGGCCCTCTACGACGCCTTCCGCGCCACCGACGACCCCAACGCCTTCTCCCCCCGCATCGACGTCCTCTTCGGCGGCGGCGAGTTCGACCACTCGACCGCCTTCCGCCAGGGCCTCACCGTCCCCCCCTGGAAGCCCGGCGCAGAGCCCGCGGGGCTGTTCACCGCGGAAGCGATGGATGAAGGAAAACGGACGAAGGATGAACAATGCGCGATCCGAAATCCGACATCCGCAATCTCTCAGGACTCAGGACTCACGACTCAGCACTCCTCCACCCTCATTCCCGCCCAACTCTCCGGCGAAACCTGGCGCACCCCCACCCTCTTCGGCAACGTCCTCTCCACCTTCGGCCTCTGCTACAACACCGACCGCCTCGACGACCTCCGCCGGGCCCACAACCGCCCCGACCTGAAACCCCCCGCGCGCTGGGACGACCTCGCCGACCCCGTCTACTTCGCCCAGATCGGCGCCTGCGACCCGTCCAAGTCGGGCAGCGTCGCCAAGGCGTTCGAGATGATCATCCACCAGAAGATGCGCGACACTGTCGTCGCCGCCGGTTTCGACGACGCCACCATCGCCCGCTACGAAAAGCTCATCGCCGATTACCAAACCGCGCAGGGCCCCAAGTACAAGCGCGGCGACCTCCCGCCCACCGTCCCCGCCGAATACCAATCCGCCGTCGAGCGCTGGTGGGTCGCCGGCGTCCGCCTCGTCCAACTCATCGGCGCCAACGCCCGCTACTTCACCGACTCGGCCCAGAAGGTCCCGATCGACGTCTCAGCCGGCGATGCCGCCGTCGGCATGTGCATCGACTTCTACGGCCGCTACCAGGCCCAGTCCTCTGCCCCCGCCGACGGCCGCCCCCGCATGGTCTTCGTCACCCCGGCAGGGGGCTCCAGCGTCTCCTGCGACCCGATCAGCCTCCTCCGCGGCGCGGGGGGCGGCGCCGGCACACCCGAGGCCCGCGCCGAGCGCCGCCAGATCGCCATCCGCTTCATCGAGTTCACCCTCTCCGAAGCGGGTCAGAAACTCTGGTGCTACAAGCCGGGCGAGCCGGGCGGGCCGGAGAAGTTTGCCCTACGCCGGGTGCCGGTCCGCCGCGATTTCTACCCGTCCACCAATCCAACCTTTCAATTGCGTCACCTCGAGCACAACAAACACTCGACCGACGACCTGACCTCCCCCAACATCGACCCGTATCAGATCGCCAGAACCTTCACCTACTACAAGCGGTGGACCGGCGACCACTTCAACGTCCACCGCGATTTGATCCGCGTCATGTGCATGGACGCCGGCGACGAGCTCCGGGAGGCTTGGCAGGCCATCATCCAAACCGGCGGTCCCACCGCCCGCCCCGAAGCCCTCAACACCCTCCAAACCCTCCCCACGATCAAGCTCTCCTCCAAGTCCGGCGGCCCCCCCACCGACGTCCCCCTCACCTGGCGCACCGCCCCCGACATCCCCCGCACCTACGACCGCCTCGACTACACAAGAGAATGGACCGCCGCCTTCCGAAGACAATACGAGACCGCGAAAGCGAGCGCCTCACGGTGACGGCGGTGCAGACATTCGGCCCTCACGAAACCTCCCCACGTCCCGTGTTTTCCCCGTAGAATGCTGATATGACCCTGCCACTCGACCCCCAGACCGTCCCCCTCACACCCGTCGAAGGTGGCGTCTATCGCGTCACCGGCACGCGCATCCCGCTCGACACGATCGTCCACGCGTTCAACCGCGGCGAGTCGGCCGAGGGCATCGTCGACGCCTACCCGACGCTCGCGCTCCGCGACGTCTACGCCATCATCGGCTATTACCTCACGAACCGTGCCGCCGTCGACGCGTACGTCGCCGAACACGACGCGCGGGCCGAGGAAATCAAACGCGAGATCACGTCGCGCCCCGACTATCAGCAATGGCGTGAACGACTGATGGCCCGCAAGGCAGAACTCGACGCCCGCCAGGTCTCGGCCAAGTAGGGGGCGATCCGGTGAAACTGCTCGCCGACGAAAACCTGAGCTACGTGCTCGTCCGCGCACTGCGCCGCGAGCGCCCGGGCATCGATCTCATCACCGTCCGCGAGGCCGGCCTCGCGGGAACCACGGACCCACTCCTCCTCCAGATCGCCGCCGAGCGAGACCTCGTGATCCTGAGCCACGACGTGCAGACCCTGGTCGGCTTTGCCAAAGAACGGGTCGCCGCCGGCCTGGCCATGTCCGGTCTGATCGTCGTCCCCAGTCCGTTTCACGTGATCCGAACAGTGGACGACATACTTCTCCTCATCGACTGCTCGCTCGAAGGCGAACTCGACGGACAGATTCAGTATCTTCCCCTCTAGCCCGGATTCGTTCATCCTTCATCCTTCCGCCTTCATCCTTGGATGCGCCCCCGCAACGCCTACCTCATCCTCTCCGTCACCCTGGCGATCTTCGCCCTCCTCTTCCTGTTCCCCCTCGCCACCGTCCTCCGCGGCGGGTTCGTCGACCCGACGTCCGGCGGCTTCACTACTCGCTACGTCGTCGAAGTCTTTCGCAATCCGATTTACGCCCAGGGCCTGCTCAACTCGGTCATGATCGCGGTCGGCACGACCACGCTCGTCACGCTGATCGCCGTCCCGCTCGCCGTGCTCAACACGCGGTACGACTTCCCCTTCAAAAAGCTGATCTCCGCGCTCGTGCTGGTCCCGATGATCCTCCCGCCCTTCGTCGGCGCGATCGGGTTCCAGCAACTCCTCGGGCAGTACGGCGTCATCAACACCGCGCTGGGCCTCGGCCCCGTCGACTGGCTGGGCGAGGGCCGATATTTCGGCGTCATCACCCTGCAGGCGCTGGGCCTCTACCCGATCCTTTACCTGAACGTCTCCGCCGCCCTCGCCAACATCGACCCCGCCATGGAGCACGCCGCCGCCAACCTCGGCGCCTCCGCCCTCACCCGCTTCCGCCGCATCACCCTTCCGCTCATCATGCCCGGCCTCTTCGCCGGCGGGACGATCGTCTTCATCTGGTCGTTCACCGAGCTCGGCACCCCGCTCATCATGAACTACTACCGGTGCACGCCGGTGCAGATCTTCGACACCATCAAGGAGATCGGGTCGAGCCCGTTCCCGTACGCGCTGGTGTTCGTGATGCTCGTCGCGAGCCTCGGGCTGTACGCGGTCTCGAAGTTGACGTTCGGCCGCACGTCCTACGCCGCCGCCACCAAGGCCACCGTCTCCGCC
>DATHXE010000566.1:0-3937 GCA_035459845.1 Tepidisphaeraceae bacterium
CCCGCGCCTACCGCGCCGCCGACCTCTCGCTCGTCCCGTCCGTCGCCGACAACTTCCCCTACGTCGCCCTCGAGTCCCTCGCCTGCGCAACGCCCGTCGTCAGCTTCGCCGTCGGCGGGATGCCGGAGATCGTCGGCGACAGTGCCTTCCCCGATGACTTCGGCCCGCGCGGCCTGACCGCCCCCCCGTTCGACCCCGCCGCTCTCGCCGACCGCACAGCCCGCGTCCTCGCAGACCCCGACCTCCGCGCCCGTTTGGGCGACGCCGGCGCGCGCTGGGCCCGCGCCCGCTGCCACCCCGCCGCCGCCCTCCGCGCCAACCTCGACGCGTACGCCGAGGCCATCGAACTCCGCCGCCGCCGCGCAACCTCCAACCCCCAACCCGGGTAACAATTCCGGTCTTCTCTGCGTCCTCTGCGCCTCTGCGGTGAGTCTTTCCTTCCACCCACACCCCATGTTCCGCCGCGTCTCAAACCTGCTCGCCCGCCGACCGATGCTCCGGCGGATCGTCACCAGCACCGGGTGGCTCGTCGCCGACCGCGGCCTCCGCATGGTCGTCGGCCTGTTCGTCGGCGTCTGGGTCGCCCGGTACATGGGGCCCAGCGACTTCGGCCTGTTCAACTACGCGCTCACGCTCGTCGCCCTCACCGCCGTCGCCGCCAACCTCGGCCTCGACCGGTTCGCCGTCCGCGAGCTGGTGCGCGAGCCCGACCGGGCCGGCGAGATCCTCGCCACCACCCTGATCCTCCGCGCCGTCGCCGGGCTCGCCAGCGCGGGCCTCGCGGTCGGCGTCGTCTTCGCGTTCGAGCCGGGAAACGTTACCGCGCAAGCTCTGGTGTGCGTGCTCGCCGCCACGTCCGTGTTCGCCGCCGCCGACACCGCCGACCTCTACTTCCAGTCCCGCACGAGCGTGAAGTACGCCGTCTGGGCCCGCTACCCGGCGTTCGTCCTCGCGTCGGCGGCCCGCGTCTGGCTCGTGCTGGCCAAGGCCCCGATCGTCGCGTTCGCCTGGGTGCAGCTCGCCGAAGCCGCGCTCGTCGCGCTCGGTCTGTGGGTCGCGCTGCGCGCGGGCCACGACCGCCCGCCCGGCGCCTGGCGCTTCGCCGCCGCCCGCGCCAAGCGCCTCCTGGCCGACTCCTGGCCCCAGATCCTCAACACCGTCGCGATCGTCATCTACGTCCGCATCGACCAGGTCATGCTCCGCGCCCTGGCCGGCGAACGCGAGGTCGGCATCTACAGCGCCGCCGTCCGCCTTTCGGAAGTCTGGTACTTCGTCCCCGGCGTGCTCGTCGCCGCCGTATTCCCCACGATCCTCCGCGTCCGCGAGACCGACGAGCGCCTCTACTACCACCGCATGCTCCAGCTCTTCGCGCTGGTGTCCGCGATCGGGCTCACGCTCAGCGTCGGCATCACGATCTTCGCCGGCCCGATCGTCCGCGTCCTGTTCGGCCCCGACTACGCCGCCGCCGCCCCCGTCCTCGCCCTGCACACGTGGGCGACGGTGTTCGCGTTCCTCGGCAGCGCCCAGGAGCCGTGGAACGTCGCCGAGGGCTTCGTCCGCAAAATGTTCTACCGCACCGCGCTCGGGGCGGCGATCAACGTCGGCCTGAACTTCCTCCTGATCCCCCGCTACGGCGCCGTCGGCGCCGCCTGGGCCACCATCGTCGCCTACGCCTACGGCGCCGTCATCGGCAACCTCTTCCACCGCGACGCGAGGCGCATCTTCTGGCTCCAACTCAAATCCCTCGCCTTCCCCCTCTACCTCAAGCTCCCCTGCGTCGACCCGAGCGAGGTCCTGCCCGTCGCCCCGGTCCCGCCGGTCGACCCCGAGCCGGAACGTCGTCCCTAGCACGCCACCGTTTAGCCGCGACCCGAAGGGCAAGCGACAGCGCCGCCCGCGCGCGTCCTCGCGCGAACCGACGCCCTCGTCGAATGGGTACGCCCCATCACGGGCTTACCCGTGTCTGCGGCCCCGCCGCGCGCGGTAAACTCCGCCGCATGTCGCGGCGCCTCGCCCGCTGGGCTTTCATCATCGCGTCCGTCCTGTCGCTCGCGCTCTTCCTCGCGACCTGCGCGCTCTGGGCGCGCAGCTCCTGGCATACGGACGGCGTCCGGCGCGTCGGCGCTCGCCACGGCCACATCGTGTTCGCCGCCCGCGGCATCCTGGTCTGGCAGGTCCTCGAGCGCAACGCGGCCAGCGCGTCACCCCCAGCCCCGGAATGGGTGCTCTGGTCCGACCGGCCGACGCGACCGTCGGAAGTCAAAGACGTGTTCCGGACGCAACGGCATCATTTCTGGTGGGCCGGATTCGGCTGGTGCGAATTGGACCCGCTGCCACCCATGGGCGGGATGTCGATGCCGCCCGTGCCGCCGAAGGACGAGATGTGGGCCGTCCCCCTGTGGGCCATCGCCACCGCGGCGGCCGTGCTGCCCGCCTGCCGCATCGTCCTCGCGAGACGAAGCCGCCGTCGACGGCGCACCTCCCTCGAATGTCCGAACTGCGGCTACGACCTCCGCGCCACCCCCGACCGCTGCCCCGAGTGCGGCCGCGAACGCTCAGGCGCGACCACGGCCGGTTCGCGTTCCGCGTAGCCGAATCGTTCGTCACGATCCGAACGGCTCTCAGGACACGGCGAGGCTTGGCCACTTCAGTGGCCGAGTCCCCCGCAACTCCGACGCACCCGTCACCCCACCTTCTCCAGCAACGCGTACAGCGTGTGCCCCCGCGCCCACCGCCGGGCGACGCCCCACCGCATCACCCGCGCCGCCGCCGCCCGCGTCGCGCGGTTGAACAACCACCGCGCCCACGGGCGCCGCGCCCGCAGGTCGGCCCACGTCCCCTCCGCCCACACCCCCGCGTGCTCGGCCCGTAGCGGCGACACCGCCGTCCGCACCAGCCGCACCGGCAGCAATTTCCCCAGCGACTCGAACGCCCCCGGCGTCCACTGCGACATGTGGTGCGGCGGCATCTCCAGCACCGTCCCGGTGTGCCGCATGAACCCCGCGCCGTTCGGCACGCCGATCGCCAGCACCCCGCCCGGCCGCAGCGCCGCCACGCAGTGTTCCAGAAACCCCCGCACGTCCGGCACGTGCTCGAGCACCTGGAACGCGCACACCGCGTCCAACCGGCCCGCGTCCCGCCGCGCCGCGTCCGCCAGGTCGAGCAGCTCGACCGGCAGCCCCTCGGCCCGGGCCGCGTCGACCGCCTTCGCGCTAATCTCGATCCCGAATGCGTCCAGCCCCGCCGCCCGCGCGCGTTTCACGAACGTCCCGCGCCCGCACCCGACCTCCATCACCCGCCCGCCAGGGATTCGCGCGGCGAAGTCCGCCAGCGCCGCCCGGTACTCCCACTTGTCGTCCTCGTAGTACCAGTCCAACTTCCCCAGCTCGGCGTACAGCGCGTCCGACCCCGCCACGTCCGCCGGCCGGAAGAACCGCAGGCCGGTCTGACTGCACTCGTACAGCCCGATCGCCGCGTGCCCGCGCAGCTCCGCCGTCACGTCGATCCCGAACTGCTCGCGCCACTTGCGGATCACGTCCGCCGCGTCGAACCGCCGGACCAGCCGCACGTCGGTCGATCCGGTCAACGGGCTCGTGACCGCGGCGTCGTTGCCAGGAGGGCCCTCGGGGTTCAATCGAGGGGTTCCACCACGAGGTTGATGCTGCCGGAATTGTCCTTCTTCTGCTCGCCCCCCTCGTTCATCGTCACGGTCAGGGTCATCGCCGCCGGGGCCGTGAACGTCGTCTCGGCCGGCACCGCCGCGTACGCCGGACTGCCCCCCGTCTGCATCAATAGCGCCCCGGGGTGGCCCCATTCGTTCCGCGGCCTGGACTTGTCCCCCTCCGAGTCGCACTCGACCGCCGGGCTCACCCGCCACTTGCCCAGCGCCCGGATCCGGTACCGCTTGCCGGCGACCAGTTGGATCCCCGTGTCCTGC
>DATHXE010000567.1:0-7189 GCA_035459845.1 Tepidisphaeraceae bacterium
AAGAAGTGGTTCGACGACGACGACGTCCCGTACTACGGCTTTTTCCGCCACGACAACGTCATGCTCATGAACGTCGGCACCGGCACCGGCACGCTCGTCCACGAGCTGACCCACGCGCTGATCAAGCCGGACTTCCCCGACGTCCCGAGTTGGTTCAACGAGGGGCTCGCCAGCCTTTATGAGCAGTGCTCGCTGGCGATCGACGACACGATCTGGGGCCACGAGAACTGGCGCCTGCCCGCCCTGCAGAAGGCGATCGCCGCCAAGACCCTCCGCCCGCTCGAACAGCTCATCCGCGACGACGAGTTCTACAAGGCCGAGAACGTCGGCCTCAACTACGCGCAGGCCCGCTACCTCATGTACTACCTGCAGGAGAAGAAACTGCTCCGCGCCTACTACGAAGGGTTCCGGGACAACGCGAAGGACGACCCCACCGGCATCGACACGCTGAAGAAGCTCGTCGGCCCTGCTAGCTTGGCGGAATTCGAAATGCAATGGCGCGAATGGGTGATGACGCTGAAGTTCCGATCGCGGTAAGGTACGCCTCGAACCGGTCTCGCTCCCGGTCGCGGGTCGCCACATCGGCATACCCCCGACGCCGGACGAGTCCGGTTCCGGTGGCCCCCGACGTGACGTGCGTTTCGCCCGACATTTCGCCGACGAAATCGCACCAACGTCAACGGCCGTCGACGCGTCTTGGTAGTTGAATTTGCACCGGTCGCCGTCGCCGCGAAGGTCGTGTCGGCGTGCCCCGGTCGATCCCGTTCACCGCGCCAGCCTTCAGAGCAATGCGGTAGAGGAGTCCCCCATGCAGCGTTTCGCCAAGTTCATGGCCGTTCTCGCCCTCGTCGGTTTCTGTGGCGTCGCGATCGCCGCCGACAAGCCGGCCGGCGACAAGCCCAAGAAGGCCGCCGGCCTCGCGGGCGAAGTCGTCTCGGTCGACGGCACGAACGTCAAGATCAAGAAGAACGACGGCACCGAGGTCACCGTCGCGACCGACGCCTCCACCGCCGTCATGATCGACGGTAAGGAAGCCAAGGTCGCCGACCTCAAGGCCGGCCAGAAGGTCCGCGTCGCCCCCGAGACCGGCACCGCGACCAAGATCATGGTCGGTGGCGGTGGCAAGAAGGCCAAGTAAGCCAAGCCGCGATCTCTCGATCGCAGCCCGCACAATCAAGAGCCCACCGGCGCACCCGCACCGGTGGGTTCTTGCGTTTCACTGCCCGCAATCGGGACGCCTCACGCGGGACGGGGGGCGCGGTGTGCCCACTTCAGTGGGCCTGCCGGATCGTCCGCGAGTTTCCCCCAACACCCGCTCCTCCCTTTCAAACCCGCCGCCTGCGCATAAGATTCCGCCTTCACGGTGCTCACGCGCGCGACCGCTCACAACCGAACACTTATGCCCACCAACAACCCCTTCAACGCCCGACAGACCCTCAAGACCAAGGCCGGCGAGTTCACGTATTACCGCCTCGCCGCCCTACAGGAGGCCGGCGTCGCCAACATCGACAAGCTTCCCGTCTCGATCAAGGTCCTGCTCGAGAGTTGCCTGCGCAATCTCGACGGGTTCGAAGTCACCGAGGACGACGTCAAGCGCGTCGCCAACTGGAGCCCCGCCGGCAACGAGCCGCGCGAGGTCCCGTTCAAAGTCGCCCGCGTCATCCTCCAGGACTTCACCGGCGTCCCCTGCGTCGTCGACCTCGCGTCGATGCGCTCGGCCATGAGCCGGGCCGGCGGCGACCCCCAGAAGATCAACCCGCTCGTCCCGGTCGACCTGGTCATCGACCACTCCGTCCAGGTCGACGAGTACGCCAGCCCGCTCGCGCTGCTCAGCAACACCCGGCTCGAGTTCGAGCGCAACCGCGAGCGCTACGAGTTCCTCAAGTGGGGCCAGAAGGCGTTCAACAACTTCTCCGTCGTCCCGCCCGGCACCGGCATCGTCCACCAGGTCAACCTCGAGCACCTCGCCAAGGTCATCTTCACCAAGGACGGCGTCGTCTACCCCGACACCCTCGTCGGCACCGACAGCCACACCACCATGATCAACGGCCTGGGCGTCGTCGGCTGGGGCGTCGGCGGCATCGAGGCCGAGGCCTGCATGCTCGGCCAGCCCATGTACCTGGTCATGCCCGACGTCGTCGGGTTCAAGCTCACCGGCAAGCTCCCCGAGGGCTCGACGGCGACCGACCTGGTCCTGGTCATCACCCAGCTCCTCCGCAAGTTCGGCGTCGTCGAGAAGTTCGTCGAGTTCTACGGCGACGGCCTCGCGCACATGTCCCTCGCCGACCGCGCCACCATCGCCAACATGGCCCCCGAGTACGGCGCCACGATCGGCTTCTTCCCCGTCGATGAGCAGACCCTCGCGTACCTCCGCCAGACCGGCCGCACGCCCGAGCAGATCGACCTCGTCGAGAAGTACTGCAAGGAGCAGGGCCTCTGGCGGCAGGACAAGCACGAGCCGGCATTCACGCAGGCGCTCGAGCTCGATTTGTCGACCGTCGAGCCGTCCCTCGCCGGCCCGCGCCGCCCCCAGGACCGCATCGCCCTGTCGGCGATGAAGCCCAAGTTCCTCGACGACCTCGAGAAGACGTTCGACCGCGCCGCCGTCGCCCAGTCGCGCCGGGCCGTGGCCAAGGGCGGGGCGGCCGCCGCCACCGCCGTCGCCGAGCCCGTCGTCGATGGCACCGACTTCCACTACCGCGGCAAGGACCTCACCCTCCGCCACGGCGACGTCGTCATCGCCGCCATCACCAGCTGCACCAACACGAGCAACCCGTCCGTCATGCTCGCCGCGGGCCTGCTCGCCAAGAAGGCCGTCGAGCGCGGGCTCGTGGTCAAGCCGCACGTCAAGACGTCGCTCGCCCCCGGCAGCCGCGTCGTCACCGATTACTTCGACAAGGCCGGCCTGTCCGAGTACCTCGACAAGCTCGGGTTCAACACCGTCGGGTACGGATGCACGACCTGTATCGGCAACTCCGGTCCGCTCCCCGAAGAGGTCGCCGGCGCGATCACCGCGGGCGGCCTGGTCGCGACCAGCGTGCTCTCGGGCAACCGCAACTTCGAGGGCCGGATTAACCCGCACGTGAAGGCCAACTACCTCGCCAGCCCGCCGCTGGTCGTCGCCTACGCGCTCGCCGGCACGGTCGACATCGACTTCGCCACCCAGCCCCTGGGCACCGGCGCCGACGGCCCCGTCTTCCTCAAGGACGTCTGGCCGACCCAGGCCGAGGTCAGCGCGACGATGTCGTCGTGCATCGACGCCGTCATGTTCAAGAAGCAGTACGCCGGCGTTGGCGAGAAGAGCCCCGAGTGGAACGCCATCCCCGTCAAGGGCGGCGAGCTCTTCGAGTGGGACCGCGCCTCGACCTACATCCAGGAACCCCCGTTCTTCACCGCCCTCTCCCCCGAGGCCGCCCCGATCCAGCCGATCACCAACGGCAAGGTGCTCGTCCTCGTCGGCGACAGCGTCACGACCGACCACATTTCCCCCGCCGGCAACATCAAGAAGGACAGCCCGGCCGGGAAGTACCTGATGGACCACCGCGTCCAGCCGGTCGACTTCAACCAGTACGGCGCGCGCCGCGGCGCAGACCAGGTCATGACCCGCGGCACGTTCGCCAACATCCGCCTGAAGAACCTCCTCGCCCCCGGCACCGAGGGCGGCGTGACCAAGTACCTGCCCACCGGCGAGGTCATGCCGATCTACGACGCGTCCCTGCTCTACAAGCAGGTCGGCACGCCCCTGATCGTCATCGCCGGAAAAGATTACGGCATGGGCAGCTCGCGCGACTGGGCCGCCAAGGGCACGTTCCTGCTCGGGATCAAGGCCGTCATCGCCGAGAGCTACGAGCGCATCCACCGCTCCAACCTCGTCGGCATGGGCGTGCTCCCGCTCGTCTTCGCCAAGGGCGAGGGCCGCAACTCGCTCGGCCTGACCGGCGAAGAGACCTACGAGATCGTCGGCCTGAACGACACGCTCCGGCCGATGCAAAAGCTCCAGGTCATCGCCACCGCCCCCGACGGCACCCGCAAGGAGTTCATGACCCACTGCCGCATCGACACCCCCGTCGAGCTCGACTACTACCGCAACGGCGGGATCCTGCAGACCGTCCTGCGGCGCATTCTCAAGGGGAAGTAGAGCACATCAAATCGAGACGTATGGACGAAAGCCCACGGTGCTCGCACCGTGGGCTTTCTTGTTTTCGGTCAAACTACGTGCCTTCTCTGCGCGCCCTCCGCGTCCTCTGCGTCTCTGTGGTGAATCCGCTCTTCGAACCTCAACCCGGAATCGACCCGCGGATCCGCCGCCCCCCCGCGGGGCTCAGCCCGCGCTCGCCCGCACCGTCCGCGAGCAAGCACGTGAACTCCGCCCCGATCCCGAACTGCCCGTCGCGCAGATCGCGCGAGTGCGCGACGGTACAAAGGAACTGCGCGCAGGGCCCGTCCTCGCGCGGCAGCCGCACGACGAACTGGCTCCCCAGCTTCATCGCCCGCGCGTACAGGATGTTCACCCCGCGCGACGACACGTCCCGCACCATCGCCGTCACCGGCGTCGCCCACCGCCCGTCCTCGACCGGGATCACGCTCACCAGCGCCCGCGGGTGCGCCCGCGGCGCCCGCCGGTGCTCGGCCGCCCGCCCCGTCGTCACGCCCCCCCGCGCGAGCTCCCGCGTGATGTCCGAAAACTGTTCCGCGCTCAGCAGCATCACCCCGTTTATCGACCCCTCCGGCGCGCGCCTTCACCCGGAGGGCGAGGCTCCGTCCGAGCCGCCGAGCGGTGGGCCATCAGTGGGACGGACATTCTTGTCTGCCACGGACGGGTGAGCGGGGGCATTCCTGCCCCCCGAACCCGTCCGATAACTCACTTCAACTTCCCGATCACCGCGTCCGCGAACGCGTCCGTCCCGCCCGTCCCGCCCAGGTCCCGCGTCAGCGACTCCGCCTTCCCCTCCGCCAGCACCGCGTCGTAGGCCGCCTTGATCTTCGACGCGATCGCCTCTTCGTGGATGTGGTTGAGCATCATCACGCCCGACATGATCACCGCCAGCGGGTTCGCGACGCCCTTGCCCGCGATGTCCGGCGCGCTCCCGTGCACCGCCTCGAACACCGCCGCGTCGTCCCCGATGTTCGCGCCCGGCGTCATGCCCAGCCCGCCCACCAGCCCCGCGCACATGTCGCTCACCAGGTCCCCGTACAAGTTCTCCATCAGCAGCACGTCGAATTTCGTCGGGTCCTGGATCAGCTTCATGCACCCGGCGTCGATGATCACTTCCTCGTACTCGATGTTCGGGTAGTCCTCCTCCTGGATCCGCTGCGCGCACTTGAGGAACAGCCCGTCCGTCAGCTTCATGATGTTCGCCTTGTGGAACACCGTCACACGCTTGCGGTGTCGCCGGTTCGCGTACTTGAACGCGTACCTCGCGATCCGCAGGCACGCGGCCTCGCTCGCCACCTTCATGCTCGTCACGACGCCCGGCACCACCTCGTTCTCGATCCCGCTGTACAGCCCCTCCGTGTTCTCCCGCACGATCACCATGTCCACGTTCTCGTACCGGATCGGCGACCCGCCCGCGAGCTTGTACCCCAGCGGCAGCATGCTCCGCACCGGCCGTACCGCCGCGTACAGGTTCAGCTTCTGCCGGAGCTGCACGTTGACGCTCTTGAACCCCTTGCCGACCGGCGTCGTCACCGGCCCCTTGAGCGCGACCTTGTGCGCCCGGATCGCCGCCAGCGTGCGCTCGGGCAGGACGTTGTCGAACCCCTGGTCGATCGCCGTCGCTCCGGCCGGCAGCTCCACCCACTCCACGCTCAGCCCCGCCGCCTCCAGCACTCGCCGCCCCGCCCGCGTGACCTCCGGCCCGATCCCGTCCCCCGGAATCATCACGATCGTGTGCTTCGCCATGTCAGGTACGCGCTCCTTGCTACGAACGACCGGTTGCAGTTCGCGCGCCATCTTACGGACTCCCCCGCGCGCGATCCACCCCGCGCCGCGCGACCCGCTAGCGCGCGAAAAAGCCCACGGAACTCGTTCCGTGGGTTTCCTTCATTCCCCGTCACGTGAGATCACTTCCCCGGCACCAGCTCGTAAAACCCGATCCGGTCCCGCTTGAGCCACCCCTTCTCCACCAACTCCTCCCACACCTCCGACCCGAACCCGCTCGGCGGCTGCATCGAGACGATCTTGCTCCGCGACGACCCGCTCAGCGGCGACCGCCCCAGCCGCGAATCATCATCGAGCTGCGTCACCTTCCACCGCTTCTTGAACGCCTTGAACGCCCGCTTCAACTCTTCTTCCGTCGACGGCATGCGAGATTCTCCTGTGAGTGACGCGATCAGTATACCCGGCCCCGGCGCCTCGTCCCGCCCCCCGGCAGGGGCGGAGAGCCCGACCGCGGCACGAGCGACGAAGAACGGCGCGGACGCGTCCAATGGGTCGTCCGCGGCCGCGGCATCCGCGGCGCGCAACCCCTGGTATTGGCGGGTACCCGCCTACTCCCGCAACACCTTCCCCATCGCCTTCCCCTTCGCCAACTCGTCGACGAGTTTGTCGAGGTAGCGGACGTTGCGCATCAGCGGGTCCTCGATCGCCTCCACGCGCACGCCGCACACCACGCCCGTGATCAGCGCAGCCTTGGGCGTGATGCCCGGCGCCCGCGCGAAGAACGTCTCGAAATCGACGTCGGCCTCGAGCTGTCGCCGCAATCCCCCGGCGTCGTACCCGGTCAGCCAGCAGATGACTTGGTCGACCTCCGCCCGCGTGCGGTTCTTCCGCTCGGCCTTCCGCACGTACAGCGGGTAGACCTTGGAGAACTTCATCTTCGCAAAGGAGTTCTTTCCCATCGCCGTCCTCCGGTCGACCGCCGTCACCGCGAGCGCGGCGGTCGTCAACCGGCGGCCGCCCGCGCTCAAGGATATGGACAAGCCTCGCCTGCGTAAAACCTGACCCCCGCCGCCCCCGACCGCGGATCGTGATTTGCACGCCCCCGTCCGTCTCCGCAATCGGAGGCTTCATACGCGCCGGCGCGTCGGCGATCGCGGCGGTGCTCGTCCACGCGCCGGCGTTGGAGCCGTCCGTCAGGGCCGAGTTCGTCGCGATCGGCCACGAGGGCATGCGCCACGAGTTCTGGGCCGTCGTCTGGCGGGCGGTCTTCGCCGGGTGGCTGATCGCGCTGCTCGTCTCCCCCCGCAT
>DATHXE010000568.1:0-4552 GCA_035459845.1 Tepidisphaeraceae bacterium
TTCTACAATCGGACGAGACGGCACAGCGCGCTAGGCTACGTCAGCCCCGAGCAGTTCGAGGCGGCGTTGAACTGATAACCCGAGCGCCCACCGTTCGTGGGGAAGGCCAAAACGGGCGGATTATCCCATCGGCCCTTTTCGTCATTCGTCCTTCGACCTTCGTCATTGATTCGTTATTCGAGTTTCGTCCTTCGTCATTCCCCGCTCAGTTGCTCTTCCGCCACTTGTAGAACAGCGGCTGGAACGCCTTGATCCCGCGGTTGCCGGCGAACTTCTGGCTCGCGGCATTGATCGACGCGATGTACGCATCGGCGTCGGCGTTGCCGGTGATCCGCGTGAACCCGCGGATGCCGACGACCGTCACGCCCTCGGGCCACGGGAGCGGCCAGGCGGGCAGCCCCTTCTCGACGGTGCAGGCGATCCCGTGCTTGGTCAGGAACTCGGCGGCCTTGTCGGCCGTGTCGCGGTCCGGGTACGACTGGATGATGACGTAATTGAGGCCGTTGGTGCGGCGCGGGTCGTCGGTGAAGAACGTGGTGGGCGGGGCCGGTTCGCTGCCGCGCGCGGGCGGGGTGCCGCGCGTGCCGGCGGGCGTACCGGTGCCGGCGACGGACGCCTTGACGCCCGCTCCCGTCGGCGTCTCGGGCCGGCGCGCGGGGACGTTCAAAACGTTCGGGTTCGCCGGGCCCTGGCGGAGTTGCGGGGTCGTCGGGCCGGCGATCGCGGGCGTCGGCCCGCGCGACAGGCCCTTGCCGATCAGCACGGCCACGCCGATCACCACGACCAGCCCGAACCCGCCGATCATCGCGCTGGTGTACGACAGGCGGAGGTTGATCTGCTGGCGCTCCGGGTCGAGGCGCACGCTGACCGGCTGGACGCGGGCCCCGGTGATCGTGGTCTCGCCGGGGATCTCCATGCCGGACACGACCGCGGGCGCGGCGGCCTCGCGCCGGGCGACGGGCTCGTCGGGCAGGGGGGCTTCGTCAGGCTCCGGGGTGACGGCGACCGACGTGGCGGCCGACACGGCCTGCCCGGGCGCGATCGTCTTCGATTCGGTCTTCGTGCGCGACTTGAACCACCACTTGGGCGTGGCCAAACTCCCGCCGGCCGACGACTGCGACGGCGCACCGGCCGCATCGCCGGCGTCCGGGCGCGCCGGCCCGCTCCCGCGCGGGGGGAGCTTCCCCTTGGCGATGACCTCGAACAGCGCGGTGGAATACTTGCCCTTGGCCATCCGTGACCTCTCTGGTTTGCGGGACGACTCGTCGCAAGCCCGCCCGCGCCGACTCCAGTGGAGTCCGATTCGCAACGACGTTGCGAGTCTCGGCGCGGGGCTGCAAGCCCGGACGAATCACCCCGACCCGGCTTCGGATGCCGGTCCGGTAACACCGCCGGTGGCTCCGCCACCGACCCTTCTGCAACGGTCATAAAAACCGGAAAATGCCGCAAAATCGACACGTCCGGCGCGGACCGACCGCCCGGGCGAACGTGAGTCCGCCCACCGGGTCAACTTACGGCTCACCCGAAATCAGGTCAAGCCGATGGAGGAATGGGCGAGGCGAGGCTCCGTCCGAACCGCGGGGGCGCCTCGCGCAACCGGCAAAAACGGCTCGGACGGAGCCTCGCCCTCCCGGTTCCGTCACGACCGCGAAATCTATCGTAGATCAACACGAGCGGACCCCCGCGCCGCGGCTACGTCGTACGCCGGCGCGCTTCGCCCGCCCTGTCCCCTCGGAGTGTGGCCATGGAACGACCCATCATGAACCCGAGCTTTCTCGACGACGCCCCCCCGCTCGTCGAGGGGCCGCCCTGGTGGGCGCGCCTGCTGTCGCTCGTCGGCCGCACGCTGCGCCTCGTATTCGTCGACTGCCTCGCCCGGCGCCTGGTCCCCCGCCGCGCCGCCTCCACCTCGACTCGCCCGTGGTATTCGCGGGCCCTCCGCGCCGTCTTCTACCGCCTCATGCTCGTCCCCGTCCTGATCGTCGCGGCCGTCGGCACGCTCGTCACGGTCGGCACCCACCCGCACAGCGGGCCCGCGGTCGCCGACCCTGGCAGCCAGGGCGCGTACTACGACCCGGTCGACCTCCTGTCCGCCGACGGCACCCGCCTCGAGGGCTGGCTCGTCCCGGTGGTGGACGCGCGCCGCGTGCTCGTCGAGCGTGAGGACGTGCTCCACAAACGCTATCCGGCCGTCGTGCTGGTCCACGACCACGGCGCGACTCGCCAGCAACTGCTGCCGATCGTCGCCCCGCTCCACGACGCCGGGTACGTGCTGCTCGTGCTCAACCTCCGCGGGGCCGGGCAGTCGGGCAAGGCCGGGTCGACGTTCGGGATCAACGAGGCCCAGGACGTGCGGGCGGCGGTCGAACTGCTCCGCCGGCGTCCGTTCGTGGACCCGGACGCGGTCGGCGTGCTCGGCGTCGGGACCGGGGCCACCGCCTGCCTCCTTGCCGCCCAGCAGGACCCGCTCATCAAGGTCATGATCGTCGACCACCCGATCCGCCAGTTCGACGACGTCCTGACCGAGCGCATCGCACCGAAGCAGGAGTGGCTCGGCTGGCTCCGCCCGTTCTGCAAGTTCGGGTTCGAGTGGGCCTACAAGGTCGACGCCGACTCGATCAACCTCGACCGCTTCTCGGTGCTCATGCGCCACCGCAACTGCCTGCTGCTCGACGACGCCGGCGAGTCGTACGGGTTCGCCCGCCCGGTCCGCCAGCAGCAGATCGTCGGGTTTCTGCAGAAGCACCTGGTGGTCCGGCAGCGAAGCGCGACGCTGCTGCGGCGCGACGAACTGGGGCGCGTCGAGTTCCAGCCGGCCGTTCCGATGCAGGACGCGGACGACGCGCCGGCGCCCAACTCCGGTGAGGCGTGGCCCCCGCAGCGGTCGGCGCAGGAACTCCTGCGCGGTGCACAGCGGTCACGGAGTTGATGAGCGATTTGGGTCGGGGGCCTCGCGTGCCCGGTCACTGAAGTGACGCAGGCCTCGTAGCGCACATTCGCGCCACGAGGCCTGTGTCATTTCCGCAACTAGGGGTCGAGCTATACTCGAATCGACCCCTACATTAAAACCGGACTTCACCGACACAAAAAGTCCGGGTCGAATGTGATTTCAATCACAAATCATTATCGCTTGTCCCGCACTTCATCCATCACGTACTGCATCGCGTAGCGGATCAGCTCGCTCCCGCTCGCGAGGTTGAGCTTCTCCTTGATCCGCTCGCGGTGGGTTTCCACTGTCTTCACCGACAGGCCGAGCTTTTCGGCGATCTCGCTCGGGCCCACGCCGTGTCCGATCATCTGGAAGACCTCGAACTCGCGGTCGCTGAGGCGTTCGATCGGGGAGCCGCCGACGTTCTGCGGGCCCGAGACCAGGCGATTGACCATGCGCGAGGCCATCTTGTCCGAGAGGTAAACCTCGCCCCGGAGCACCTTGCGGATCGCGCCCATGACCTGCTCGGTGGCCTCCTGCTTCATGATGTAGCCCTTGGCCCCGGCGCGAAGCACGCGCTCGGCGTGCAGCGATTCATCGTGCATCGAGAGCACGAGGATCGGGAGCTCGGGCCGCTTGGCCTTGATCTCCTTGATCAGCTCGATGCCGCTGCGGTCCTTGAGCGAGATGTCGACGATTGCCACATCCGGCTGGACGGCATCGAGCGCAGCCAGGGCCTCCTGGAAGTCCTCGGCCTCGCCGGCGATCTGGAGGTCGGGCTCCTCGTTGATGAGTTGGCCGAGACCCTGACGGACGATCGGGTGATCGTCGACGAGCAGGACCTTGGCTTTACCCACGGGCAGGTTCGGGACGAGCGGCTTGTTCTGGATCGGCATGTCGGGCTTCCTTTTCGAACTCGGGCAGGGGGCACGTACACGAGATGACGGTGCCGCCCCCGTCGCGGGGGCTGATCGCGAACCGCCCGTTGATCATCTTCGCGCGGTATCGCATGATTCTCAATCCCATGCCACCCGCCCGCACGGCGTCGGGGTCGAACCCGTTCCCGTCGTCTTCGACGGAGATCATGGCTTCACCCGGTCGGCGGGTCAGGCGAACCACGATGTGCTTGGAGTGCGCGTGCTTGATCGCGTTGTTCATCGCCTCCTGCGCCACCCGGTACAGGTGACCGGCGGCGATCGGGTCGCGCACGGGGCCGGCCTCGGCGACCAGTTCGAACCGGCAGTTGGCCCCGAACATGTCGGCGGTGCTCTCGGTCAGCTTGCGCAGGGCCGATGCGAGCCCCTCTTCCCGGTCCAGGTCGACGGGGGCGAGCCCGCGGGCCAGGTCGCGCGTCCACCCGATCGCCTTGTTCATCAGGCCCGAGATCTTGGCGGCATCGACGGCCTCGGGCACCTGCTTGGTCGCCAGCCGCTGCTCGACCAGCTTGGACATGAATGCGATCCCGGTCAGGTGCTGGCCGAGCCCGTCGTGGAGGTCGTGGCCGATGCGGCGCTGTTCGGAATCGGTGATCTCCAGGAGCTCGCGCTGGAGCTTGCGGGTCTCGCGCTCGTTGAGCTCGGCCCGGCGGAGCGCGTTCTTGAGCGTGTGGCAGAGGATGCTGAT
>DATHXE010000569.1:0-9967 GCA_035459845.1 Tepidisphaeraceae bacterium
TCGCCCGCCCCTGGCTGAACTCCATCTCCCACTCGAATCCGTCGCGGCGGACGGTGGCCACGAGTTTCTTCGACAGGGCGTTGACGACCGACGCGCCGACGCCGTGCAGCCCGCCGCTGTTCTTGTAGTTGCCGGCCTTGCCGTTATCGAACTTCCCGCCCGCGTGGAGCGTGCAGAGGATGATCTCGAGGGCCGGCTTCTTGTGCGTCGGGTGGGTGTCGACCGGAATGCCCCGGCCGTTGTCGCGCACGGTCACGCTCGTCCCGTCCTTGTGAAGGGTGACCTCGATCTCGTCGGCGTGGCCGTTCATGGCCTCGTCGACCGAGTTGTCGAAGATTTCCCAGACCAGATGGTGCAAGCCCGCCGACCCCGTGCCCCCGATGTACATGCCCGGGCGCTTGCGGACGGGGTCCAGGCCTTCGAGGACGGTAATGCTGCTGGCGTTGTAGGCGGGTGCGTTCATTGAAGTCACGTGCTTTCAGACAAGTATTTCAGGCTTGCTCGTCGAGTTGCTTAAGCGTCCGACCGTCCTCGGTCTTCCATGCCGTCAAGCCGTTTGCCGTTCCACCGTAGACCACCGCCGCTGCGGCCGACGGACTGGTGAATTCGACGTCCTGTGCAAACTCCAGCTCACCGTTTCGCTTCACAAGAGATCCTTCCGCAATCAGTTCACTGCGTCGGTTTAGGATCCACGGATAGTCATCGGCCGACGAGCGATGTTCCCCCGAAGCGAACGAGCCTTTGAACACAACGAAACCGTTGGGAGTTCGACGTCCGCGAGCCTCCACGTTCTTAACGCGGCAGATCAGGGTGCCGCCTGGTGGTGCGACCGCCTCCTGTTGGACAATCGGCAACAAGATGTCCGATCCGAGCACCGGCAGGAGCTGTCGCACTCGATGCAGGAAGACTTCCATGTCCTCGCGATCCGACTCCGGAAGTTTCGAGCCGCCTGCCTGGTTTTGCTCCAGCTTGAACCGGTTAGCGAGGGTTGCTTCCGCTAACAGTCGGTTTTCGAGATAGCGTACGTGTGCCTTCGTCAGATTCTCGTCCTTGCTGACAAACACGATCGCAGACACCCAGAATTCCTTCCCCTTGTGCTGTTTCAGGCGATCTCGAATCACCTCGGCCTCACCGATGTACGCGCGCGGTGCACCGGTCTCCAAATCCGTGCCGGTCAAGATGTACACGCCCGCCTTGTCCAACTCTTCCCGGTCGAGGAGAGCATCTAGCTCAGTGCGGGGCGCGGCGATTGCCTTCCCTGTCCAGTTCGAGATCTCGGCTGTGCGGAGGCTCTTGGCATCTCCACGGGGAAGGAACAGTTTAATCGTGGCAGAGGTCACGAAACTCCCGCAGGTTTGAGGGCGTTTGTGGCCCTAGTAGAACGCATCACAGCGGCGCCGGCGCCTTCACCGGCTCGTGGACGACTTCCACGATCTGCCCGCGGCTGACGAACTCGTGGCCTTTGCCGCCGCGGCCGGTGACCTTGTACCGGGCCGTGTTCAGGCGCTGCTCGCCGCCCATGCTCGTCTTGACCGTGAGCGTGTCGCGGTCGTCGGTCGCTGTGATCGCGGCGACCAGGCGGTCGTCCTTCTCCAGCTTGATCAGCAGCACACCCTTGCCGGGCCCGGACAGGAAGTTGATCTCGTCGGCCTTGCACAGCAGCACGCGCCGCACCTGGCTGGCCGCGATCACCGTCTCGCTGCCGGAGACGACCGCCGCCAGCGTGACCTCGGCGCCGTCGGCCGGCCGGGCGAAGCGCCGGCCCGCCTTGGTCGATACCTCGCGGTACGGGTCCAGCCCGATCCGCAGGGCGTAGCCGTCGCTCGTCACGCCGAGCAGGTGCAGTTTCGGGGCCGAGTCGGGCTTCTTCTCGTCGATCGCGGTCGCTTTCGTCGGCAGGACGCGGTCGTCCATCGAGATCGCGCCGATGACCTTCTCGCCATCCTTGAGCTTGAACAGCTTCTGGATCGGCTCGCCGTACCCGGTTGTCGCGGGGATGTCGATGATGCGGGCGGAATAGGCGGTGCCGTAGTTGGTGAAGAACGTGACGGTCGCCCGCGTGCTGCCGGCGACGAGCGAGAGCACCCGGTCGCCCTCGCGCAGGCGCGTCGTCTCTGGGTTGATCTCCTTCTGCCGCTTGACCCACCCGTCGGCCGTGACGAGCACGTGGTTGTCCTCGGCGACGATGAAGTCCTCGGCCGAGTACTCGGTCTCCTCGACCGCCTCGATCAGCGTGCGCCGCTTGTTCGCCGGGAGCTTGCCGAACGTGTCGCGGAGCTGCTCGAGTTCACTCTTGACGATGCCCCACCGGCCGGTCGCCTCTTCCTCGTCGAGCAGGCGGCGGATCTCGCGGGCCCGCTTGTTCCGCTCGGCCAGTTCGTCCTTGATCAGGTTGATCTCGAGCCGGGCGAGGCGGTAGAGCTTGAGCTCGAGGATGTCGTCGACCTGTTCGGGGTCGAGGCCGTCGTCCTTGACCGAGCGGGGGCCGTGCGGCGTGACGCCGTACTTCTTGAGGATCTTGGCGGCCGCGTCGGCCTTGCCCTCGGACGCGCGGATGATCTTGATCAAATCGTCGAGGATGTCGAACGCGAACGCGAACCCTTCGAGCGTGTGGATGCGCTTGCGGAGCTGCTCGAGCTCGTGCGTCAGGCGCTTGGTGACCACCTCCAGGCGGAAGTGCAGGAAGTGCCAGAGGATCGCCTTCAGGCCGAGCCGCTCGGGCTTGCCGACCTCCGGGTTCTCCGTCGGCACGAGGCACGTCAAGTTCACGTTGAAGTTCGTCTGCAGCAGCGTGTGCTTGAACAGGAAGGCCAGGACCTTCTCGGTCTCGGCGTCCTTCTTGAGCTGCAGCTCGATCCGCACGTCGTCCGTGCTGACGTCCTTGACGTCCAGCAGCAGCGGCATCTTCCGGCTGACGACGACCTCGGCGATGGCGGCGACCAGCTCGGCCTTGTTTACGCCGTAGGGCAGGCTCGTGATGTAGACGATCTGGGCCGTCCGCGACGCGGCGGCCTTTTCCCACGTCGCGCGCATCTTGATCGCGCCCTGGCCGGTCTTGTAGATCTCCAGGAGCTCGGCCTTGGTGTTCAGGACCTGCCCGCCGGTCGGGAAATCGGGGCCGCGGACGGCGTCGTTGCCGACGAGCCGATACTCGGCGATTTCCGGGTCTTCCAGCAGCTTGAGCAGCGCGCTGCACACCTCGCCCAGGTTGTGCGGCGGGATGTTCGTCGCCATGCCGACGGCGATGCCCGTGCTGCCGTTGACGAGCAGGTTGGGGACCTTCGAAGGCAGCACCACGGGTTCTTCGCGCGTGCCGTCGTAGTTCGGGCGGAAGTGGACCGTCCCCTGGCCGATCTCGGCGATCGTCTCGTGCGCGATCGGGGTCAGGCGGCACTCGGTGTACCGCATGGCCGCGGCCGGGTCGCCGTCCATCGAGCCGAAGTTACCACTGCCGTCGACGAGCGTCGCGCGCATCACGAACGGCTGGGCCATGCGGACCAGGGCCTCGTAGATCGATCCGTCGCCGTGCGGGTGATACCGGCCCATGACGTCGCCGACGACGGTGGCGCACTTGCGGTGCTTCTCGGTCGCCCGCAGGCCGTTCTGCCACATGGTGTAGATGATCCGGCGGTGCACCGGCTTCATCCCATCCCGCACGTCCGGCAGCGCGCGGCTGGTGATGACCGACAGGGCGTAGTTCAGGTAACGCGCCTGTGCGATCTCGTGCAGGGCGGCGTTGTCTTCCCCGCCGGGCGGCGTGGCGTTCCCCGAGCCCCGGCTACCGGTGCCCCCGCCCTCGACGCCTTGCGCCGGCTTCTCGTTCTTTGAGTTGTCCGAACTGTTTGCCATCCCTGACGCCTCCGCGGTACAAAAGTTTGGTAATTGTAAGGTGATTGATCGGTCGGATCAAGCACAAACCGTTACCCGCCTGCGGCAGGATAGAGACCGATAAAAACGATTCAACTTTCGGCGCAAGATAATGTGCCAAAGAACGTTACGTGTTCGATGGCGTCGCAGTTCGACGTCGGACGGCCTCCGTTTCTCGCCCGAACACCCCGTTTGCGTTAAAACTGCCCCGCTATGGCCTCCTCGCCGCCTTCCGCCGGTCTGACCTACGACTCCGCCGGCGTGCACTACGACACGCTCGACGCGTTCAAGCGCGCCTGCCAGCGCCAGGCCGCCCAGACGGCGGGGGCCCTGAAACTGCACGGCCTGTCCGAACCCGCCAAGGTGCGCGGCGAGTCGGCTTACCTGATCGAGACCCCCACCGAGTACCTCGCCCACGTCGAGGAAGGGCTGGGCACGAAGAACCTCGTCGCCGACGCGATGCTCAAGCTGACCGGCAAGAGTTATTACGCCAACGTCGGCGTCGACACGGTCGCGACGATCGTCAACGATTTGATCACCTGCGGGGCGCTGCCGATTTCGGTGGCGATGCACGCGGCCGTCGGGGATTCGAACTGGTTCGCCAACACGGCCGTCGCCGAGGATTTGGCCCGCGGGTTCGCCGACGCGTGTCGAGCGTCCAACGCCGTCTGGGGCGGGGGGGAGACGCCGGCGCTCAAGGGCGTCGTGAACCCCGAGACGATCGTGCTGGCCGGGTCGGCGATCGGTCGAATCTCCCCCAAGTCCCTCCGCATCAAGAACGACGTGAAGGACGGCGACGCGATCGTCCTCCTCGCCTCGTCCGGCGTGCAGACGAACGGGCTCTCGCTCTGCCGGAAAATCGCCGAGCACTTGCCCGAGGGCTACCTGACGAAAATCGGCGACGGCCGGACGTACGGCGAAGCGCTGCTGGACCCGAGCGTGATCTACGTCCGCTTCGTCGCCGCGTGCCAGGCGGCGGGGATCGATTTGCACTACGCCGCGCACATCACGGGCCACGGCTGGCGGAAGATCATGCGACTGGACGAGCCGTTCGTGTACCGGATGACCGACGTCCGCGAGCCGCTGCCCGTGTTCAAGTTCATGATGGAGCGCGGGCCGGTCGACGTCCGCGAGGCGTACGCGACGTTCAATATGGGCGCGGGTTTCGCGGCGTACTTGGACCCGGCCAAGGCCGAGCAGGTCGTGCGGCTCGCCGAGACGCTGCGGTATGATGCGTGGATCGCCGGGCGGGTGGAGAAGCAGGGGGATCGGAAGGCGGTCGAGATCGAGCCGCTGGGGATCACGTTCGAGGGGGATACGCTGCAGGTGCGGTGATGATCCCCTCTCCCCGCCGCGAATCGCGCCCTCGCGCGGGCCACACCATAAGCGCGGCTGGGAGAGGGAGAAAGGGCATTCCGCTAGACGCGCCTGTCCCGCCCGCTATACTCTCCCCCGAACCACCCGCCGGCGGCATTCCTGCGCCGCCACGCCGCCGCTTCCCCCGAAAGACGTACCCCACCATGGCCATTCGTGTCGCCCTCTCGCATTTGACGCGCTACCGGTACACCCGCGACGTCTGGCTGTCGCCCCACGTCGTCCGCCTGCGCCCGGCCCCGCACACGCGTACGCCCATCCTGTCGTACACGCTCAAGGTCACGCCGGGCGACCATTTTATTAACTGGCAACAGGACCCTTACTCCAACCGCCTGGCCCGGCTCGTCTTCCCGAAGAAGACCCGCGAGTTCGCGATCGAGGTGGGGCTGGTGGCGGAGTTGACGGTCATCAACCCGTTCGACTTCTTCCTGGAGAAGTACGCCGAGGAGTTCCCGTTCGCGTACGACGAGACGCTGACGCGCGAGCTCGTCCCGTACCTGGCGACGGTGCCGGCGGGGCTGAAGTTCGACCGGCTGTGCGCCCACTTCAAGGCCCGGCCGAAGATGCGCACGATCGACTTCCTCGTCGAGGTCAACACGCGCCTGCAGAAGGAGATCGGCTACCTGATCCGCCTCGAGCCCGGCATCCAGAAGCCCGAGGAGACGCTCGAGAAGGCCAGCGGATCGTGCCGCGATTCGGCGTGGCTCGCGGTCCAGCTCTTCCGCCACCTCGGGCTCGCGGCCCGCTTCGTGTCGGGCTATTTGATCCAGCTGACGCCGGATGTGAAGAGCCTGGACGGCCCGAGCGGCACCGCCGTCGACTTCACGGACCTGCACGCGTGGACGGAGGTCTACCTGCCCGGCGCCGGCTGGGTCGGGCTCGACCCGACGAGCGGCCTGCTCACGGGCGAGGGCCACATCCCGCTCGCCTGCTCGGCCGAGCCGACCAGCGCCGCCGCGATCACCGGCCACTTCTCGTTCGACAACGAGGCGGTCGTCCACCAGGACCCGGACGTCCCGGTCGACTTACCCGATGGCAAAGCGAAAATTGACGGCGAGAAGGACGAGTTCGAGTTCCACATGACCGTCACGCGGATCCACGAGGACCCGCGCGTGACCAAGCCGTACACCGACGACCAGTGGGGCGCGATCGAGTCCCTCGGGCACCACGTCGATGCGGATCTGAAGAAGGGCGACGTCCGCCTGACCATGGGCGGCGAGCCGACGTTCGTCTCGATCGACGACATGGACGGCGACGAGTGGAACACCGCCGCCATGGGCCCGCGCAAGTACAAGCTGGCCGACACGCTCGCCCGCAAACTGCGCGACCAGTTCGCGCCCACCGGCATGCTGCACCATGGCCAGGGCAAGTGGTACCCCGGCGAATCGCTGCCCCGCTGGGGCCTCGGGCTCTACTGGCGCAAGGACGGGGAGCCGATCTGGACGGACCCGTCGCTGGTGGCGGACGAGACCAAGCCCTACGGCCCGACGCCGGATGATGCCCAGCGCTTCGTCGCGCGCCTGGCCAAAAGCCTGGGCGTCGACGGCAAGTACGCCCAGCCCGGGTACGAGGACGCGTGGTACTACCTCTGGAAAGAGCGGCGGCTCCCCGTCAACGTCGACCCGCACGATGCCAAGCTGGAGAACGCGCAGGAGCGTGCCCAACTCGCGCGGATCTTCGAGCAGGGCCTCGACCGCGTCGTCGGCTACGCGCTGCCGCTCCGCCGCGACCGGTACACCAATGGCACCGCGCGCTGGGTCAGCGGCGCGTGGTTCTTCCGCCCCGAGCGCATGTACCTGATCCCCGGCGGCTCGCCGATGGGCTTCCGATTGCCGCTCGATTCGATCCCGTGGGTCGCCAAGAGCGACTACCCGTACTTGCACGAAGAGGACCCGTGGGCCGACCGCGGCGCGCTCCCCCCGCGCGCGGAGTTCGGCCGCCAGCGCTTCGTCCCCGGCGGCCAAACCCCGCGCAACCCGCAGGGCTACCGCGAGCAGCGCCTCGACCCGACGCCGCTTAGGCAAGCCCCTGAAGGCAGCGGCGGTGACAGACCCGGCGACTTCGGTGATGAGGACGGCGAGCGCACGCCATTCGATTTGACGCGCCCCGCGCGCACCGACCTCGCCCCCGCCAAGGGCCAGAGCGCCACGTGGATCGTCTGCACCGCCCTGTGCGTCGAGCCGCGCGGCGGCGTGCTCCGCGTCTTCATGCCCCCCACGCAGTACCTCGAGGACTACCTCGACGTCGTCGCCGCCGTCGAAGACACGGCCGCCGATCTGAAGATGCCCGTGCTGCTCGAGGGGTACGCCCCGCCGACCGACCACCGCCTCCGCCACATGAAGGTCACGCCCGACCCGGGCGTGATCGAGGTGAACACGTTCCCCGTCGAGACGTGGGACGAGCTCGTCAAAAATACCGACGTGCTGTACGAGGAGGCGCGCCTGACGCGCCTGGGCACCGAGAAGTTCATGCTCGACGGCCGACACACCGGCACGGGCGGCGGCAACCACATCGTCGTCGGCGGCGACACGCCCGCGGATTCGCCCATCCTCCGCCGGCCGGACCTGCTGCGCAGCCTCGTCGGCTACTGGCACAACCACCCCGGCCTCTCCTACCTCTTCTCCGGCCTCTTCGTCGGCCCGACGAGCCAGGCCCCGCGCGTCGACGAGGCCCGCACCGACCAGATCTACGAGATGGAGATCGCCTTCAAGCAGATCCCCGAAGGCAAGGCGACGAACGTGCCGCCGTGGCTGGTCGACCGCGTCTTCCGCAACATCCTCATCGACTCGACCGGCAACACGCACCGCGCCGAGTTCTGCATCGACAAGCTCTACGCCCCCGAGAGCGCCACCGGCCGGCTCGGCCTGTTAGAGCTCCGCGCCTTCGAGATGCCGCCCCACGCGCGGATGAGCCTCACGCAACACCTCCTGCTCCGCGCCCTGATCGCCAAGTTCTGGAACCAGCCGTATACCGCCCCGCTCGCCCGCTGGCGCACGGAGATCCACGACCGCTTCCTGCTGCCCCACTACGTCCGCGGAGACCTCGCCGACGTCCTCCACGACCTCAACTCAGCGGGCTACCCCTTCAAGGTCGACTGGTTCGACCCCCACTTCGAGTTCCGCTTCCCGCAGTACGGGCAGATCGAGCAGAAGGGCATCCACCTCGAGCTCCGCCAGGCGATCGAGCCGTGGCACGTGCTGGGCGAAGAGCCCGGCGCGGGCGGCACGATCCGCCTCGTCGATTCCTCCGTCGAGCGCCTGCAGGTGCTCGTCTCCGGCTTGACGGATCGCCGCCACGTCATCGCCTGCAACGGCCGGCGGTTGCCGCTGCACACGACCGGCGTCAACGGCCAGTACGTCGCCGGCGTCCGCTACCGCGCCTGGCAACCGCCCCAGTGCCTCCACCCCACGATTCCAGTCCACTCGCCCCTCGTCTTCGACATCCTCGACACCTGGAACAACCGGTCCATCGGCGGCTGCACCTACCACGTCGTCCACCCCGGCGGCCGCAGCTACGACAAGTTCCCCGTCAACGCCTACGAGGCCGAGAGCCGCCGCATCAACCGCTTCTTCAGCATCGGCCACACGCCGGGGCCGACGACGGTCGCGGACGAGCCGGTGACGCCCGAGTTTCCGCACACGCTGGACCTGCGGCATGGCGGTAGGCGGTAGGCAGTAGGCAGTAGGCAGTAGGCAGTAGGCAGTAGAAGCAGGCGCGCCCGCGGTCTGCGCTTGCACTGCGCCCTCGCCCGCTGATATCGTCCGCCGTCGCCCACCGGCCGCCCGCCGTTCCTACTGGCTACTGCCTACTGTCTACCGCCTACTCCAGAGAACCATGCTCCGCATCAACTCCCCCGCCCCCGACTTCACCGCCGACACGACCCAGGGTCCCATCAAGTTTCACGACTGGATCGGCGACGGCTGGGCCGTGCTCTTCTCGCACCCCAAGGACTTCACGCCCGTCTGCACGACCGAACTGGGGTACATGGCGGGATTATCTAGCGAGTTCGCCCGTCGCAACTGCAAGATCATCGGCCTGTCCGTCGACCCCGTCGACAAGCACGAGAAGTGGAAGGCGGACATTGAGGAGACGCAGGGGCACAAGGTCACCTTCCCGATGATCGGCGACCCGCAGCTCAGCGTCGCCAAGCTGTACGACATGCTCCCCGCCGAGGCCGGCGACAGCTGCGAGGGCCGCACGCCCGCCGACAACGCGACGGTGCGCACGGTCTTCGTCATCGGCCCGGATAAGCGGGTCAAGCTGATGCTGAGCTACCCGATGACCACGGGCCGGAACTTCGACGAGGTCCTGCGCGTGCTCGACTCGATGCTACTGACGGCCAAGCACAAGGTCGCCACCCCCGCCAACTGGCAGCCCGGCGGCGACGTGATCATCGTCGGCTCGGTCACGGACGACGAGGCCAAGCAGAAGTACCCCGCCGGCTGGAAAGCCCCCCGGCCGTATTTGCGGATCGTCCCGCAGCCGAGTTGAACCACGAATCACACGAAGGGCACGAAGGGGTTGAACCGCAGATGAACGCAGATTCACGCGGATGAAGGGAAGAATTCTTCTCTTCATCTGCGTTCATCTGCGTTCATCAGCGGTTGCGTTCTCTACCACGACGGCCGGCCAGACCGGCTCGTGCCGGCGCCGGGCCGATCGCGCGGGCGTCGGCCCGACCGGCGTCGCGAGCTGGGAAGGGGGGGCAGCGGGCGCTACGGCGGGG
>DATHXE010000570.1:0-5943 GCA_035459845.1 Tepidisphaeraceae bacterium
CTGGCGCAAGAACCTCAACTCGGACATGGGCGGCAAGATGGCCTCGGGTTGGGGCAACAGCGAGTCGGCCATCGTCGACGGCGACCGGGTCATCGTCACCCCCGGCGGTAAGAACGGCACCATGGCGGCCCTCAACAAGAAGACCGGCGAGGTCCTCTGGCGCTCCACCGAACTGACCGACGCCGCCGCCTACATGGCCCCCGTCGTCGTCGACTTCGGCGGCGTCCGCCAGGCCATCACCCTCACCCACGAGTCCGTCGCCGGCGTCTCCGTCGCCGACGGAAAGCTCCTCTGGCGCGCCACCCGCCCCGGCAAAACCGCCGTCATCCCCACCCCCGTCGTCAAGGTCGACGGGAACATCGCCCACGTCTTCGTCACCTCCGGCTACGGCGTCGGGTGCGACCTGCTCAAGGTCACCGCCGCCGGTGGCGCGTTCAAGGTCGACCGCGTCTACAAGAACACCGCCATGGTCAACCACCACGGCGGCGTCATCCTCCTCGGCGACCACGTCTACGGCTACTCCGACGGCCGCGGCTGGACCTCCGTCAACCTCCTGACCGGCGAGAACGGCTTCAAGGACAAGGACCTCACCGACAAGGGCACCATCACCTACGCCGACGGCCGCTTCTACCTCCGCGGCGAAAAGACCGGCGACGTCGTCCTCCTCGAGGCCACCCCCGACAAGGCCACCGAGCGCGGCCGCCTCAAGCAGCCCGACCGCACCAAGCTCAACGCCTGGGCCCACGTCGTCATCGCCAACGGCAAGATGTACGTAAAGGACCAGGGCACCCTCTACTGCTACGACGTCAAGGCGAAGTAGCTAAACGCACCAAATCCGAAAAATGACACACGCGGGACCCCGACCGGGGCCCGCGCGCGTTCGTTTTCAGTCCAGCAACCCCCGCGCGACCAGCGCCAACTCCTGCTTCGGCGTCAGCAACTCCCGCAACTGCTCCCGCGCCCTTGCGAGTTCGGCGGACAACATGCGGTCGACCTCGGCGCGGGCGCGCCGGAACGCCGCCAGGCGCGCCTGGATGTCGGCGGCGCGGGCGTCGGGGTTGTCGAGCTCCGCCTTGAGCGCCGCCCCGAGCTCCGCCAGGTGGGCCATCGCCGCCTCGGTCTGGGCCGGGTAGGCGACGATCGGCGGGTCGTCGGGGTTCTGCGGCGTCGGCATCCGGAACAGCTTGCCCTCGAGGGCGCGGTCCGCCTCGCGGGCGTCGCGCACGTGCCGGGTGATCACGGCGACCTTCGTGACCCGCGGCGCCAGCAGCGCCCACTCGGCGTCGTCCGTCACCCCCATCTTCTCCCGCACCGACATCAGGAACCGCTGCTCGGGCGGGAGCTTGATCTTCTTCGGCTTCGGGTCGGTCGGCTGCGCGCCGGCGCCGGCCGCGCAGGTCGCGAGCAGGAAAAGGATCGGCAAACGTAATGTCATGACGGACACCAATAGGATTACCCGGGAGCGATCGCCGGCGTTGCCCGCGCCGTGCACTCACTTCCCGGACGGGATCATGGCGGGGCCCGTGTTCCGCCATCGCCCACGATCGCCACGATCGATATGATCGCCCCCATGTCGTCGAGCCCCGCGTCCGATCCGGCCATCGCCACCGCGCCGCCCGTCCCAGAGCCCGCCGCCCCTCCCCAGCGGCCCGCCTGGCCCCCGATCCCGCTCGGCGCAGCCCAGGTCACCGTCGGCCGCACCGAAGCCAACGACGTCCCGATCCAGCACGCGTCGATCTCCCGCACCCACCTCCGCGTCGGCCGCCTGCCCGATGGCCATTACGAGCTCGAAGACCTGAACTCCCGCTTCGGCACCTTCGTCAACGGGGCTCGAATCAAGAAGGTGCTCCTCAAGCCCGGCGACACCGTCCGCATCGGGTCGAGCCCGCCGTACCGGTTCAACGCCCAGGGCGGCGCGCTCGAGGTCTCGCTCGACGGCGCGGGCATGGCGATCAACCTGCGCGACCTCTCGATCGTCCGCGACGACCGCACGCTCATCCAGAACATCAACCTCTCGATCCCGGCCGACTCGTTCGTCGGCGTCCTCGGCCCCAGCGGCGCGGGCAAGTCGCTCATGCTCGGCACGCTCAGCTCGACCATGGCCCCGACCACCGGCACCGTCGAGTTCGACGACGGCCACCCCGTCAAGGACAACCTCGAGTACTACCGCGGCAAGATCGGCATCGTCACGCAGGACGACATCGTCTACAACGACCTGACCGTCCAGGAAAACCTGTGCTTCGCGGCCGAGATCCGCCTGCCGGACCTGCCGCACGCCGAGCGCGGCAAGCGCGTCGATTTTGCGCTCGAGGCGGTCGGGCTGACCGAGCACCGCGCCAAGCGCGTCGGCGTCCTCTCCGGCGGGCAGCGCAAGCGCGTCAGCGTCGCGATCGAGCTGCTCCTCCAGCCCCGCCTGCTCCTGCTGGATGAGCCGACCAGCGGCCTGGACCCCGGCATGCAGGCCCGCCTGATGGAGATGCTCCGCGGCCTCTCCCGCAAGGGCGTGACCGTCGTCTGCACGACCCACACGCTCGACACCCTCAACTTCTTCGACGAGCTCCTCGTCCTGGGCCTGAAGGACCGCGTCGCCAGCGTCGCCTACTTCGGGAGCCCGCGCGAGCTCCTGCCCAGCTTCGGCGTGCACACCCAGATGGACTTGTTCGACAAGCTCCAGACCCTCAGCGGCCAGACCCCCGCCGAGCGCGCCGCCGCCGAGCAGGAGGAGGACGAACTGCCCGCGAGTGTGTCAATCACCCGGCGCCGCCGGGCCCTCCGCCCCCGCGCCCAAGTGCGCCTCGCCAAGACGCCCGACGGCGGCGAGCGCGTCCCCAAGCAAGTGAAAGTCGTCTACCGCCGCGCCATGCTCGGCCTGCTGCGCGACCGCATGGCCGTGTTCATGGCCCTCGTGCAACCGCCGATCCTCGCCGTCCTCACGGCCCTGGCGGGCATCAACCAGCCCAAGTCGATCGCGCTCTCGTTCTTCGTGGTCGTCTGCGCGATGTGGCTGGGCATGACGCTGACGGTCCGCGAGGTCGTGCGCGAGCGGAAGCTGTACATCCGCGACCGCCTCGCCGGCATGCGGCCGATCGCCTACCTGCTCGGAAAGGTCGCCTTCGCGGCAACGATCGTCCTGTTCCAGGCCACCGTGTTGTGGGTCATGATCAAGATCCTGAGCACCACGTTCGTCCGCAACCAGAACACCGCCGAGGCGGTCGCGCGGATGGGCTGGGTGAGCGGATGGGTCGCTCTGATGCTGACGGGTCTGGGGGCGGCGGTGATCGGGCTGATCGTGTCGACGATCAGCAAGAGCGAGCGGGCGGCCGTCGGGTTCCTGCCGCTCATCCTGCTCCCGCAAGTCGTGCTGAGCCGCCCGCTGACGGCCGAGGCCAAGCGGGATTGGCCGGACCCGTCGCCGTACATGCCGATGAGCCATCACCTGACCGGCGCGCCGATGGTCGGCCTGACGAAGTTCGAACACCAGCAGTACCAGATGATGAAGTTCCTGTGGGACTACCGGGTGCAGCTGCGGCTGTCGGGCGCGGAGTCGCGACTGGCCGAGGCCGGGCTTTACATCCCGAAGGACGAGCCCCGTCCGCCCGAGCAGGGCCAGGCGCGGGGCGGGATGGGACGCGTGCTGAACTTCGCGATCTCGGCCCCCATGCTGACGCGCCCGGCGACCGCCGCGATCGACATGCTCGGCGAGCGCCCCGCGCCAGAGGGGAGCACGGTCCCGCACATCACGACGTGGACGGTCGTGGTCGAGTACGCGTACCTGATATTCCTGATCGCGGTGTACTCGGCCGTGCTTTACGCGCTCTTCATGATGCTGGAGAAGGGATGGAACGACGTCCGCACGGCGGGATGACGAGCGGCCGTCGCGCGGGCGGGCCGGTATGACGCCCCGATGGGCTGCGCGCGGCATGGGACTTTGGTCCTACGCGACGGTGCCCGTCGCGCGGAGCGCACAGGAAATTCCGGCTCATCCGTGAGCGGAGCGAGCCGCCGCGATAAGGTCGGCCTCGCTGTGGCGCGCGGGTTGCTGCCTACACTCTTCCATGAGGCACCACAATCTCATTGCGGCGTGCGGGCTGATGCTGTTCGCGGGCGGGTGCGCGAACGAACTGGACTACCGGGGAGTGTCGCCCAGCATGCGGACGTTCGCCGACAGGCCGGAGCTGTCGGACTATTACGTGGGGATGAACATGAACTTCGCCGTGCTGGACCCCGAGCAGCGGCGTCAGTTGGATCTGGATCGTCAGGCCCAGCTCGCCGCCGGGCGGTCGCCGGCCCAGATCCGGCAAGACGAGATGGAGCGCAACAAGCAGCCCGGCCTGCAGCCGGACAGCCCGTCGACGATCGGCCCGCCGGACTTGTCGCAGTAGCTTCACTGGCGAGCGCGGCGCCGCGCCAATAGTCCGATCCCGGCGACCGCGAGTGCGCCGCCGGTTGCGGGCTCGGGGACCTGCGCCGCGACCCAACTCGAGTACGCGGACACCTGGGTGTCGAACCCGATGTCGCCGAAGCGGGAGAAGTCGTCGGTGCCGCTGATGCTGACGCCGGTGATGACGTACGCGCCGACGGCCGTGCTCCACTGGAGCATGGGGGCGCCCGAGTCGCCGAAGGTCGTGTCGCCCTCGTCGGCGCCCAGGGCCGCCCCACCGAGCGGGCCCGTGGCCCCCGTCAGGTGATTGTCGAAGTCGTAAGCGATGACGTGTGGGGCGAGCGTGTAGGCGTTGCCGCGGCCGTCGACGACGGGCGTGTCGGCGGTCGTGATCAGGTCGATCGCGTTCCGCGCGACGCGCTTGGTGCCGTAGGGGTATGCGGCCGCGTTGGCGCCGGTCGCGCCGGTCGTCCCGTCGCCCCCGACGCCGAACCCGACCTTGTACCCGACCTGCCCCGTGCCGCCGGGCACGAGCGTGCCGTCGTCGAACCGGTAGACGTCGGCGCCGGTGACGGCCTGGGTGAGCGTGACGACGGCGATGTCGTACTCGTCGGTGCCGGTGTAGCTGGGGTGCTTGGCGATCGCGGCGGCGACGTAGGAGATGCCGCCGAAGACGAACTGGACTTCGTTGAGGGCGAGGCCGTCGACGACGTGGGCGGCGGTCAGGACCTTGGTCGGGGCGATGAGCGCGCCGGATCCGAAAAAGTCGTTGGGCCCGGCGGGCGTGGTCGGGATGATCTGCCCGACGCCGGACCAGTCGGCCGTGGCGCCTTGGCCTGGTCCGGCGGAGATGATGACGGCGTGCGATGCCGGCGCGAGGGCGGCGAGGCAGGCAGTGGCGGCGACGGCTTTTCCGAACGACTTGAGCACTCCGACCTCCGATGGCCGCCCGGCGCCAGTACGGGTACGCCCGACCGGCAAGGGGGGCGGGTTCAACGTACGACACGGATCGGAGGCGGGCCAATCGGGGGGATGGGAATGCGTTATCGGACGCGGCGTGGGTCGGTCCTGTGCCGGTAATCAACCGCCCAGGCTCTCGACGATCCGCTGGTAGCTTTCGACGCGCCACTCGGGGGCGGTGCCGGCGCGGACGTCGGGGAAGAACTCGGCGACGTTGTCCGGCGTGACGTTCCAGAGGCCGAAGAGCTTGACACCGGGCGTGTCGATGACGAAGCCGCCCTTGTCGAGGAGGTAGCGGCAGGCGGAGGTGGTGGTGTGGCGGCCTTTGCCGGTGTAGCCGGAGATCTCGCCGATGCGGAGGTCGAGGGCGGGCTGGATGGCGCGGATGAGGGAGGACTTGCCGACGCCGCTGTGGCCCGCGAGCACGGTCGTCTTGTTCTGGAGGACGGCGCGGAGGTCGTCGAGGCCGCGGCCGGTGGGGACGCTGGTGAGGAGGGTTCGAACGCCGATCGAGGCGTAGTGGGCGAGTGCGGCCTGGGCGAATTCCCACTCGCGCTTGCCGTCCTTGGTGTCGACGAGGTCGGCCTTATTGAGGCAGAGGA
>DATHXE010000571.1:0-8936 GCA_035459845.1 Tepidisphaeraceae bacterium
GACGACAAGGGTGGCGGCACCGAGACCGGCAAGCGATTCGCGGCGAACTTCACGACGAAGATGACGCAACTGGCGACGGTCACGCCCATCTTCGCGGACCTGCAGAACATCACGGACCTGGCGCTGGTCGCGCACCTGATCCGGCACGACAAACTCACGGAGAAGTCCGGCGTGGATCTGAGCTACGCGGTGTCGGCGCAGGGGTATAAGGTGGGCGCGCTGGCGACGCCGACGAGCGCGGAGACGGTGGTGAATTTCACGGCCGGGTCGATCGTCGCGGGCGGCGTGACGCTGGACCTGGCGACGCTGGTCGGCGGGATCAAGCGGGAGACGGACCCGAAGGGGGATCTGAAGGGTGCGAAGGTCCGGCCGGCGGGTTGGAGCGAGGCGAAGGGGAAGTGACGGTCGCGCTCGAACGCCACTTGTAGCAGCCCCGCTTGCGTGGCGCGTCCAACGGCGCCCGCGCCGGTGTCCAGTTCAGAAGGGTGGGTTGCTCCAGGCGACGTAACAGAATACGCCCCAAGCCGCGACGGCACTGACGATCGCGACCAGAATCGCCCACCAGGGGATTCGCTTTCGCCAAAAGGGAACATGACTCCCTCGCCGTGCGCCTTCGGAGCGGTAATCGAGTTTGTTCAGGGGCTTCCTCTTCATCAGCGCGTGCGGTGGGCGGTGCCCACCCAACGGCTCATTTGCGACCGATGCACCAGAGCGCCTTGTCCGAGCGGATGAAGAGTTGGCCGTCGCTGATCGCGGGAGCGGCGCTGCAAAGTTCGCCGATGGAGTTGGCGGAGATCAGCTCGTACTTGTCCGACGCCCGGACGACGTAGCACGTGCCGTCGTCGGCGAGCCAGTAGACGTTGCCGTTGGCGACGAGGGCGCTGGGGCGGTGGTGCTTGCCGAGTTCCTGGGACCAGAGGGGGTTGCCGGTCCTGGCGTCGTAGCAGATGCCGCGGCCGGCGCCTTTGTTCTCGTCCGTGACGAGGAAGAACCATTTGTCGAAGGCGACGGGGCCGGGGACGTAGGCGGCGAGGGATTGACCCTTCTGGTGCCAGACGATCTTGCCGTCCGGCGTGATGGCCTGGCTGTGGTGGGTGGGGAAGCCGGCGGTCAGGAAGAACAGGTTGGTGGCGGGCGAGTAGACCATCCCCGCGGCGAACTGCTCGGTGGGGCCGTCCAAAATCCACCGTGGCTTGCCCGTATCGGGGTCGTAGGAGGCGGTGGACTTCGAGCCGGTCATGACCATGTGCTTCGTGCCGGCGACGTCGAAGATCGTGGGGTTGCAGTACGAGCGGGTCTTGTTGGGGCGGTCGATGCGCCAGACTTCAGCGCCGTCGGTGCGCTTCAGGCGGACGACGTAGCCGTCGCCGTCGTGGTCGCAGTTGACGATGATCGAGTCGTCGTAGGGGACGGGCGAGCAGGACCAGCCGTGGACGGAGGAGAACTTGCCGACGTGCTTGCGCCAGAGTTCCTTGCCAGAGAGGTCGTAGCAGGCGACGAGGGCGAGGCCGTTGGTCTTGCCCTTGCCGGCGGGCGCGCCGTCCGGGGTTGCGCCGACGTCGAGGAACGTGACGAACACGCTCTGGCCGTCGCAGTAGGGCGTGGAGGAGGCGAAGGAGTTCAGGCCGTGCTTGCGCTCGAGCGGCGAGACGAGGACGGTCTGCTGCCAGACCGTTTGGCCGGTCTTGCGGTCGAGGCAGATCAGGACGCGCTTCTGCTCGGCCTCGATGCAGGTGTTGAGGAGGATGCGGTCGCCGACGACGATGGGGGAGCCGTGGCCCTTGCCGGGGAGGTCGACGCGCCAGGCGACGTTGTCGGTGGCGGACCACTTGGTGGGCGGGGCGGCATCGGCGGACGAGCCGTCACCGCGCGGGCCGCGCCAGGCGGGCCAGTCTTCGGAATATGCCACAGAGGTGCAGAGGGCACAGAGCAGGAGGCAGAGGAGGAGGCGCATTGATGGGTGGTATCGCGGGAACGTGTCGAGGTTGAAAGGCGATGGCACCCGACGAGTGACCGCGCCGACGCGCTCGCCTTCGGGCGGCGCTGTCGCTTGCCCTTCGGGTCGCGGCTAAACGATTCCAGTTGCGGGGATCGACTTAGACGTCGCAGATCTGCACGCCCTGTGCGAGGCTGGCGATCTTGTTGGCCCTCGCCGGGATGAATTCCTGGGCGACGAAGCCGGTGTACTTGATGTCGAGGATCGCCCGCATGATCGCGGGGTAGTTGAGCTCCTGGGTCTCGTCGATCTCGTTTCGGCCGGGGTTGCCACCGGTGTGGTAGTGGCCGAAGTATTGGTGGTCGCGCTTGATCGTGCGGATGATGTCCCCCTCCATGATCTGCATGTGGTAGATGTCGTACAGGAGCTTGAACCGCTCGCTGCCGACGGCCTTGCATAGCTCGATGCCCCAGGCGCTCTTGTCGCACATGTAGTCGGGGTGGTTGACCCGGCTGTTGAGCAGTTCCATGCAGACGGTGACCTTCTTCTGCTCGGCGAGGGCCATCACCTGCTTCAGGGCCTCGGCGCAGACCTTGATACCCTCCTCGTCGGAGATCTTGCCCTCGAGCGGGGCGTCCTTGGATTTCTTCTTGAGGTGGCGATTGCCGGAGAAGCAGATCACGTTGGACCAGCCCTCGGCGGCGGTCGCCTCGATGGCCTCGCGGAGCGCGGGGAGCATCTTCTCGTGGTTCTCCTTGCGATTCAGGCCGACCTCAATGTTGATCACGGGGTGCGAGGTCATCGAGCCGATCAGGCCGTGCTCTTTGAGGACGGGGAAGTCCTTCGGCTGGATCAGGTCAATTGCCTTCAGGCCCATCTTCTTGGCGATCGGGGCGAACTCGGGGAGCTTGATCGAGTTATAGCACCAGTGGCAGACCGAGTGGTTGATCCGGCCGTTTTTCACGACGTTTTCGGTCGGCTGGGGCTTGGCGATCAGGCCCGCCGGCTGCTCGGCGGCGGACACCGCGGACGCGGCGATCGCGGCGGTGGCGGCACCGAGGAGGACGTTGCGGCGGGAGACGTGGGCTTGGTCGGACATGGGCGCGCTCCGGTTGGAAGGTGGGTGCAATCGTAACGGAAGGGGGAAGAAACGTGAAACATGAAGACATGAAACATGAAGAGCGGTTGCGCGCGCGAAAGCGCCCGACCTTGTTGGGGTCGGGCGCTCGGGTTGAAGAGCCTTTGGTTCTCGACCAGCGTCGCGTCAGAGACTGGAGACCCGGAACGCTCCGGGGTCCATGTCGGCCAGTCGGTTGCCGACCGCGCTGCCGCTCTCGGCGCCCTTGCCGCGGCGGACGCTCGCGCCGAACCGCATCTTGCGGGTCAGGACGCGGACGTACCCGTCGGCCGGGTCGATCAGCTCGCGCGGGCCGATCTGGACGAAGCCGGATCGGAGCAGGAACCGCCGATGACACTCGAACGCCTCCTCGGCGGTCGAGTGGGTGCGGACCCAGTCCTTGTCGACGCAGGTGTTGCTCCCCGAGCAGTGGTCGGCCGGGGTGCCGCAAATGTGCCTGCGCATAAGTCACGCCTTTCGGATGGCATGACACGCGTGTCGTTGGGTTGTGAAGGTGTTGAAACGTGGCCCACCGGACACGGTGCCACGCGGCCCAGACGGATCCTCCCCGGCGATCTCGCGGCGCGGTCAGACCGGCCGGCGGAGTTCGCGGAGGACGATGAAGGTTGGGCAAGGCGTCACACGGGGCTCCTCTCGTTGCGGGACGGAGGCACCACGTGTGGGAACTGAAGAATCTGACAGCGGGAGGGAATCCGCGCAGGCATCACCGGACTTTGTCGCGGATCACGTCCATTCCCTTGGTCAGGATCTCCGCTTGCTCGCGCCAGTACAGGGGCGGGATCTGGTCGAGGCCGAACCAGTGGACCTCCCAGTCGCGGTGGTCGGTCGGCTTGCCGGTGGTCTGGTCGGTCTGGAAGAGGAAGTAGTGGGTCGTCTGCCAGGTGTGGCGCTTGCCGGTGAGGCGCTCGGCTTGGCCGAGCGGGGCGAGGAGGGTCAGGCGGGTGAAGCCTGCCTCTTCGGCGATCTCGCGGGCGGCGGCCTGCTCGTGGGTCTCGCCCTTTTCGACGCCGCCCTTGGGCAGGACGTACTCGGCGGTGCCGCGGTCGCGGATGAGGGCGATCAGAACTTGGCCGGTCTTGGGGTCACGGCGTGCTACGACGCCGCCGGCGCCGGTGCGCAGGCGGACGTTCTCGGGGCGGGTGTAGTAGAAGTCGGGGGCGGGCATCGAAGGGTCAGTTGTCGGTTGTTCGGGCTCCGTTGTCTATGGAACTTTTCGGAAGGTGGGACGTCGGACGAGTAGCGGGGGAAAGGCATTCGGACGGGAGCGCGACCGTGGGCTCCCGCCCTCGGCTATCACGGACGGTCTCACAAGAGGATAGGACATGCGAAGGATGACCCCCCTGCTGATCGTGCTGTTGGCGCTTGTACCGGCGCTCGTGCGCGCGGACGGGTTCATCGTGATCCACCCGCCGTCCCAGCCGATCGCCGTCCCGCGCGGGCACTTCTCGTTCGCGCCGCTGGAGGTGACATATCACCGGGTGGACGTCGAGGTGAACGATCAGGTCGCCGTCACGTCGGTGGACCAGGAGTTTTACAACCCGAACCACCAGCAACTCGAGGGGACGTACTTGTTCCCGCTGCCGGCCGGGGCGCACATCGATAAGTTCTCCATGGACGTCAATGGCACAATGCAGGAGGCCGAACTGCTGCCGGCCGACAAGGCGCGGGCGATTTACGAGGACATCGTCCGCCGGTCGAAGGACCCGGCGCTGCTGGAATACATGGGGCGCGACGCGTTCCGCGTCCGCATCTTCCCGATCGAGCCGCACAAGGGGAAGAAGGTGAAGATCAGCTACACGCAGTTGCTCAAGTCCGACACGGGGCTGACGGAGTACACGTACCCGCTCAATACTGAGAAGTTCAGCGCCCGGCCGCTCAAGGAAGTGGCGCTGACGGTCACGCTGGCGTGCAATCAGCCGATCAAATCAGTCTACTCGCCGTCGCACAAGGTCGAGATCAAGCGGGATGGCGACAAGCGCGCGGTGATCGGGTTCGAGGAGAAGAACGTCCGGCCGGACACCGATTTCAAGCTGATCTTCTCGAAGAACGCCAACCCGGTCGGGATCGATTTGCTTACGTACCGGGTCAGCGGCGACGACGGGTACTTCCTGCTGATGGCCACGCCAAGTTCGGACGCTAAGGCGGCCGTCCAGCCGAAGGACGTTTGCCTGGTGTTCGACACGTCCGGCTCGATGGCGGGGAAGAAGATGGACCAGGCCAAGAAGGCGGTGGCGTTCTGCCTTGCAAATCTGAACGAGCAGGACCGGTTTGAGATCGTGAGGTTCTCGACCGAGGCCGAGCCGTTCTTTGACGAGTTGAAGCCGGCGAACAAGGAGAACGTCGACAAGGCCCAGCAGTTCGTCGCGTCACTGAAGCCGATCGGCGGGACCGCGATCGCGGACGCGCTGGGCAAGGCGATGGCGCAGGGCGCCAAGCGATCGGACCCGGACAAGCGGCCGTACGTCGTGATCTTCCTGACCGACGGCCTGCCGACGATCGGCGAGACGAGCCAGGAGAAGATCCTGGCGGCCGCGAAGGACGGGGCCAAGGGCGCGCAGAGCGCCAATACGCGGATCTTCTCGTTCGGGATCGGGACGGATGTGAACACGCACCTTCTCGACCGGCTCGCCGAGGACACGCGCGCGGTCAGCCAGTACGTGCTGCCTGAGGAGGACATCGAGGTCAAGCTGTCGAACTTCTACACGAAGATCAAGGAGCCGGTGCTGTCGAACCTGGCGGTGGCGTTCACGGGCGACGTGCGCGTGACGCAACTGTATCCGAACGCCATGCCCGATTTGTTCAAGGGCGACTCGCTCATGGTCTTCGGACGGTACACCGGCAAGGGCGGGGCGTCGGCGGCGAAGATCACCGGCACGCTGAGCGGCGAGAAGAAGGAGTTCGTCACCGACGTGACGTTCACCGAGTCCGATACGAAGAACACGTTCATCCCGCGCCTGTGGGCGACGCGACGCGTCGGCTGGCTGCTGGACGAGATTCGCCTGCGCGGGGAGACCAAGGAGACGAAGGACGAGGTGGTGCGGCTGGCGCGCGAGCACGGGATCGTCACGCCGTACACGGCGTATCTAATCCTGGAAGACGAACAGCGCCGCGGCGTGCCGGTGGCAATGCAAAACATGCGCGAGCTCGGCGCCGACCGCGACGCCCTGGCGACGGCGCGCGAGCGGTTGGACGGCGTGCGGGCCGAGGCCGCGACGCCCGATCGGCGCACGGGTAAGGGCGCGGTCGATACGGCTCGGAGCGTGAGCGGCCTGAAGACCGGCACGCACGAGATGGCGGCAGCGCCGAAAGAGGACATGGCGAAGCGCGCGTACGCCGGCGGTGGCGCGGGCGGCGCGGCGGCCGCGAAGCCCGACGCTTCGGGTCGGCCCGGGGATCCGAGTTCCACGCTCGCGGTCCGCGGGACAAAGGTGAGCGCCGACGCCGAGGGTGAACTGGGGTACCGTGCCGAGAAGTCGCAGAACTACGCCGAGCAGGCGCGGATCGTGAACGGGCGGGCGTTCTACCAGAACGAGAACGTCTGGAACGACTCGACGGCGCAATCGAAGAAGGACCTCAAGACGGTGCAGGTGAAGTTCGGCACCGACGAGTACTTCGACCTGCTCAAGAAGCACCCCGAGGCCGCCCAGTGGCTGGCGCTCGGGGATAATGTCGATGTGGTGATCGGGGAGACGCTGTACCAAGTGCGCGGCGGGTGAGTTTGCTCGCTTGAGACACCCGAATCCGGGGCGGCGCTACGGGCGAAGCTCGTGCGCTCTGCCCCGGCTTGTTGGGGGTCATGTGTTCCTCAATCCCTCGAGCCGTTCGGGTTGTCGTCGCCCGCGGCTTCGCCCTCGCTGATCTCGCCGACGAACGAGTCGTCGATGCGGTCCGGGTCGCCGCGCGGGGCGGCGTTTACGGCAGACGCGCCGCGGCCGCTGGCTTCCGACTCGATGTCGCCCTCGGACTGGTGCGTCGTACCTTCGATCTTGCCGTACTTGGGGCCCTTTTCGCCGCGCGCGGGGGGGCCGGAGGCGAACTCGCGGGACGAGCCGTCGGAGTCTTCGGGCCCGGGCGGGCGCTGGGGGTCGGGGGCCGATTGGGCGAGTCCCGCCCCGCCGATGCCGACCACGTCGGTGTCAATGTCGCCGCCGGACGATGCGCCGACGCCCGTGGCGTTTCCGCCCGCCCCGGCGGTGCGGCCACCGTCGCCGTCGCCCGCGTAGGGTTGGGCGTGGCCGGGGTCGGACGCCTTGGTGTTGGCCGAGACGTAGTTCCGCTCGACCGTGTGGTCGACGCGGGCGCCGAAGTCGTTCTTGCCGCCGAAGGACTTGGCGGCGTCGGGGTCGGAGCCGACGGGCGCGGTGTCGGGGCCGGCCGCGAGTTTCTTCTCGGTTGTCGAGCGCTGCCGGCCGGCGGGTTTGTCGGTGGGGGACCGCTTGCCGCGGCTGCCACCCTGCGATTGATTTCGGGCCATCGTCAGGCTCCTTTCGAAGTTGAGACGCGCCGCGATCGACGTCGCGGGCTGCGTGGTAGAATGGAGTTGCAATGGACAGGCCGCGCGACGAGCCGAAACGTATTGATGAGGCGGATGCGTCGGGGCTGACGCTGCGCCCGGCCACGGACGCCGACGCCCCGGCCGTCCGGGAGCTCATCTTTTCAGTTCTGGCCGAGTTCGGTTTGCGGCCCGACCCGGCCACCACGGACGCCGACCTGTACGCCATCGAGGCGACGTATGCCGTGCCGGGCGGTCGGTTTGACGTGCTGGTCGATCGGGACGGGCGGGTGATCGGGTCGGTCGCGCTGTGGCCGGTGGACGGGCGGACGGTCGAACTACGCAAGATGTATTTGTCGCAGGCCGCGCGGGGCCGGGGGGCGGGGCGACTACTGCTGGATCACGCGATCGCGCGGGCGCGTGAGGCCGGGTTCACGCGGATGACGCTGGAGACGGCGCGCGTGCTGGACGGGGCGGTTCGGCTGTACGAGCGGTACGGTTTTCGGGCGTACGTGCCGGAGCACATCGCAGGGCGGTGCGACCTGGCGATGGAACGGGAGATCTGACCGATCGCGCCACCCGCACACTTCGCCTCAATGCCCGTCGGGCGCGAATGACCGTCTCATAAAATCCGTGCGACGTTTGATTGCCTACGGTTTCCCGCCACAAGTGGCGGGCTATATGAAGGGCGACTGCGCGTCGCACAGTCCGTTAGACGATCGGGCGCGGGTCGCCCGATTACTTCTTCTCCCCGTCCTTCTTCGCGGTCACCAGTTCCAGCTTGGGCTTGAGCTCGAGGCGGAGGTTTTTGAAGCGGACCTCGGTGGGCCCGCCGGAGTGGACTTGCAGGCCGAAGATGCCGACGCGGGCGCCCTCACGGTCCTCTTCGAGTTCGGAGCAGAGGTTGCCGTTGATCGCGGTGAGCACGTTGGGCCCGACGGCGACGATCTCGTACGTGTTCCACTCGCCCGGTTTTACGAAGGCGTCGCCGTCCTTCTTGGCGAGCAGGCCGCGGCCGGATTCCTCGTAGATCTTGCCCCACCAGCCCTTGCCCATGTCGGCCTGGTAGCCCTTCATCTCGTGGCCCTTCCACGGGATCGAGCGGAATTGGATGCCGGAGTTGGCCTCGTTGGGCGTCAGCTTGACCTGCACGACAAGTCGGAAGTCGCTGACCTCGAACTTGGACTTGAGGAAGTCGTTCTTCTTGAGGCCCTTCTCGCTCTTGCCGACGATCTCGCCGTTGTCGACCTTCCAGATCTCGGTGTCGCCGTACCACATGGACAGGTCGGTGCCGTTGAAGATCTGCACGTACCCGTCAGGGCCGGGGGGGGGGAGTTTGATCTTTTCGTCTTCGGGGGCGACGGCGGGCT
>DATHXE010000572.1:0-14169 GCA_035459845.1 Tepidisphaeraceae bacterium
AGGGGTGGGGACGTGTAACGAGTTTGATTCGGGCGGGGCGGGTTTTCGCGGGGTGAGGGGTAGGGGTATACTTTGGGGGTCGAGGCTTTCGCGGAACAGACACGTCACGCCCTCCCAAAAGGATTTCTCATGCCCCCGATCGCGCGTCCGTCGGCGTTGCTGGCGATGGCCCTCTTTGCCTTGATCGGCGGACAGGCCGTTCGGGCGGCGGACCAGGCGGTCACCCTCCCGTACACGCAGCCGGACAAGGACGGGAACAACTGGATGGTGCACTATTACGGGTACCTCCAGCAGCAGGGGAACATGCCGGTGTACTCGTCGACCGGCGTGCTGACGATCAACGGCAGCTCGACCAGCGGGCGCATGCAGCGCACGGCGAAGCTCGACGGCAAAACCGGCGAGCTGGTCATCGAGAACCTGCCGGTCGGGCAGACCACGGTCACCCGCCGGTTCTGGTTCAACAAGGAGGACGGGTACGTGCGGATGATCGACGTGATCCGCAACACGGCCGGCCGCGACCAGCAACTCCAGATCGTGCTCAACGCGAACGCGAACTACGGCGTGCAGAACGGGGCGACCGTGCCCGACCCGAAGAAGAAGGGGCAGAACTACGCGTTCGTCGCGCAGACGAGCGCAAACAACCGGGCGATGGTCGAGGTGTTCAACGGCCCGGGCGCCAAGACCCCGATGAACATCGAATACCAGGCGGGCAACTCCAACGTGCAGGGGACGATCAGCGTGAACGTCCCGGCGAACAAGGAGATCGCGCTGATGCACGTGCACGCGGTGACCAATTCCGCGGCCGACGGGCAGGAGTTTTTGAAGAAGCTGAAGGACCAGAAGGTGCTGAAGGACGTGCCGCAGGCGACGCGCAAGGCGCTGATCAACTGGAACGCCGGCGGCATGTCCTTCGGCGACTACGAGGTGCTCCGCGGCGACGCGAACTTCGACGTGGTCGAGACGCGGGGCGGCGACCAGTTCCGCGGGACGCTCAAGGACCCGACGTACAAGATCACCACGTTCTACGGGCCGGTCGAACTGCCGGCGGCGAAGGTCGTGGGCGTCGTGTCGGTCGGGGCGGTGCGGCCGCGGCAGTTGCTGTTCACGACGGATGGGGACGTGTTCGGCGGGACGCTGGAAAAGGACAAGCTCTCGCTCGAATTGTCGGACGGGCAGTCGATGGACATCCCGCTGGCGCAGGTGGCGCGGGCCGGTTATCGCCGGCGGGCGGACGAGACCGACGACGGGGCCGCCGCGAACGCCGACAAGCCGTTCGTGCTGATGCGGACGGGCGAGCGGATCGCGATCAAGCCGCCCGCCGACGCGCTGACGGTGCACACGCGGTTCGGCCCGATGAAGCTGCGGCCCGAGCAGCTGACGGCGGTCGTGTTCCAGAACGAGGAGCACGCGGTGCACGAGGTGCGGATGGCGGACGGCACGCGCCTGGCGGCGATCGTGGAGGCGGCGACGCTGGAGGTGAAGCTGGCCGCATCGGACCAGGTGATCCGGTTCCCGCAGAGCAGCGCGGCGCGGATCCAGTTCCGCCCGGACGTGACGGACGTGGACGAGTCGGCCCCGCAGCTCAAGCTGTCGAACGACGAGACGCTGGTCGGGACGCTGGTGGGCAAGGTGCAGCTCGACACGGGCTTCTCGATGCTGGCGCTCGACGCGGCGGGACTGAAGGGGCTGGCGCGGGTGAAGGACAGCCCGGCCGACGTGCAGGTGACGCTCTGGGACGACACGAACTTCCGCGGGCAGTTGCAGGAGCCGGTCGTCACGTGCGTCACCAAGGGCGGGCTCGAGGTGAAGATCCCGATCGCGCTGGTCGAGGAGTACACGCAGCCACTGCCCAAGCCGTCGGCGGCGATCGTCGCGAAGGTGACGGCCCTGGTGGCGGAACTGAACGCCGACGACTGGCAGGCGCGGCAGAAGGCGCAGGAGAAGCTGGTGCAGATGGGGAGCATGGTCGCCGGCGTCCTGCGCGAGTTGAAGGCGGGCCAACCCGAGGAAGCGCAGTCGCGAATCGACCAGGTGCTGACGGCGGTGGAGAAGAAGGGGAAGTAGTCAGTAGTGGGGTCGCGACAATTGGAGCACGGATCTGTTTAGCCGCGACCCGGAGGGCAAGCGACAGCGCCGCCCGCAGGGGAGCGCGTGTCCCGGTGATCATGATGTCCGCCGGACCCACATTGATCCTGCCGTACAGCGCCGACGTGCCGTCGCGGGTGCGCGTGCTGGCCCGCCGATGGGTCCCGCGGCTCGTGGTCGTCGTGGCGATCGCATTCGCCGTCTGGCTCGTCGTGTCGCGGGTTCGCCAGTACGTGGCGCTACGGGCCGCCGAGCGCACGGCGCTGGCCAAATGCCTCCAGTACCAGCGGCCGGCGAACGAGGTCGCGTTCGACGAGTCGGCCGCGATCGAGTCGATCCAGTACCACTTCCCCGGCGGGACGCACCCGGTCTTTCGCAGCACTCGGGGCGGGCCGGACTCGCTGGTTCCGCTGATCTGGCCCGTGCACCGGCCATCAATCCTGCCGGCGTGCTGGCACGAAATGGAGATGTCGCGATACCGGTATCAGGCGTTTTTGCGGAGCGCGCAGCCGGTAAAGTGCCAGTCCGGCTTGCGCCTGCCGCCGCCGCGACCCACGGTCGTCGTCGACGGCCGGCCGGCGAAGTTGGACACGTTCCTGTTCATGCACGAATTGCGCCCGCCGGGCGGTGAGGCGCGGTTGGTGACCATCACCTTCTCGGGACCCGCGCTGATCTGCGAGCAGCGGCGGTCGTTCGCGGTGAGCGTCGATTCGCTGTCCCCACGCGCGATTCCCGCGGGCCTGTACGACGATCGCCTAACCCGCATCGAATGCGCGGACTTCCCGCCCGCGGGCGCCGGCCCGGTCCGCTTGTACGCCGGCCAGCCGGACCCGTCGCGGGCGGACCGGTTCACGGTGCGGTGCGTCGCGGGGACGGCGGAGTACACGATCGTCGGGCGGTTGCACGCCGACGGCACGGTGACGCTGAGCGCGGCGCCGGGCGTGGGGTCGGTGGACGGTGGGAGGAAGTAGCCGCGCGGTGGGGCCCGACGCCGCGAAACGACGGCGGGGTGGCCATCGGGCGAACGTGGGGCGCGGATGTTCCGAACACCCGGTTGGTCACCAGACTCGTGCGCGAAGCGGGGCGGTCGTCGCGCAGAAACTGCACCGCGAAAGGGCGATCTCTCATCGAAAACGTCCCGCGAGAACTTTCACGAAGCGGCGAAAGATTGTGTTGACTCGGATTCCGCGCGGTGCCCAGAATACGCTCACCATGAAGCAGCGCTACCACACGATCATCAAGCCGGAGTCGAACGGATTCGTCGGGTGGGTGGAGGAGATCCCGGGCGCGCTCACGCACGGGCACTCGCTCGACGAGTGCCGCGAGAAGCTCCGGGCCGCGCTCTACCTGATGCTCGAGACGCACCGCGACGAGGCCCGCATCGGGCTGGACCCGTCGTGCATCCAGGAGGCGATCGAGGTCGAGCTGCCGGACCCGGCCGCGCTGGCGGGGACGATGCCCCTGTCGACGGACATGCCGGCGCGGTTCGCTGGGTTTCACTAGAAATGTAATATTAGAAGCAAAACGGGGATGACGATGCGCCTTCAGCCGCGGAGCGGCGGCAAAAAGTAGCCCGGGGCGTGAGCCCCGGGTTGACGCGCATGTCGAAGCTAAATCGGAATCCAACGACGAGCCCCGAAGGGGCGACAGATCGAGATGCTCGCCCTACGACCGTCCCATAAGTCGCCCCGCCGGGGCTTGCGAATCGAATGGAGACTGACCGACCCAGGGCTCGCGCCCCAGGCTACTTGTTGTCGCCCCTTCGGGGCTGTGCTCAATACTTCAGCGGCTTGTCCGCCGGCTTTTTCGCTTCGGCGGTCGCGGGGGGGGTGCCGCCGCCGACCGCGTCCAGCAGGTTGCCGGGCGCCTCGCCCGCCGCGGGCGCGGGTTCGACCGGCGCCGCCGCGGGCTTGGGGGCTTCGCCGGCGGCCGCACGAGCTGACGGCGGGATCGCGGGCGTCCCCTCGACGCCCACCGCCACTTGCACGCCCGTGAACTTCGGCGCCGGCAGCGCGGTCTTCACCGCCGCCGCCGTCGCCCGCAGGCGGTCGATCGTCGCCAGCACTTCCTGCCGCTGCACCTCGAGCCGCCGGTTCGCCCGGTCGTAGTCGTAGTATTGCGGGGGTAGCGGGTAGGCGATCGTCTTCCCCGTCGCGTCCTGCGCGAACCGGGTCCGCTCCATGTAGGCCATCGCGTCCCGGTTCGCGCGGATCTGCGCATCAATCGTGTTGATCTTCCCCTGCGCCTCGGCGAACTCGGTCTCGAGTTTGGTGACCTTGTCCTTCACTTCCTTCTCGGCCGCCTGGAGCTTCTCGTGCGTCGCCCGGTCGACCCACGTCCCGCCCCACCGGAACCACCCGAGCGGCATCATCTGCTGCTGGAGCTGCGTGTCCTGCTCGGTCCACAGCTTGTAGACCTTCTGCGGGACGACGCCGGCCCGGTCCTTTTCCGGCAGCGCGTTGAGCGCCTCGGCGACGTTGTTCAGCAACTCCTTGTTCATCGGCATCGCCTGCATCGCGGCGAGGTACGTGTTCAGGGCCGCGATCTGCTGGTTCTGCCGCCACTGGATAATGGCGAGGTTGTTGAGCGTCGGCCCGTGGTCCGGCATGACCTTCTTCACCTCTTCGAACGCCGCCCGCGCCTGGGGGATCTTGTCCTGCCGGAACAGGATCAGGCCTTTGAGGTAGAGCGCCGACGCGTTGGCCGGATCGCCCGCGAGCGCCTTTTCGACGGCCGCCTCGGCGTCCTTCACGCGGTTCTGCTTCATCAGCTCGCGCGCTTCGTCGGCCTCGACCAGCGCGCGCACCTGGAACGCGGTGCGCTCTTCCGGCAGCATCCACCGCCCCGCCGCCTTGACCATCCCCCGGGCCTGCCGGTCCTTCCACGTGGCCAGGTCCTTCTTGGCGTCTTCGACGATCGGCAGCGCCTTGTTCTGTTCGACGAACGTCTCGTACCGCGCGACGATCTGCTTGAGGTCCGTCAGCGCATCGACCGACCGCCGGAGCGAGCCGAGCTTGTCGACCGCCTGCCCGGCCGGGTCGCCCTTGGGCCGCAGTTCGATCGACTTGACCGCGTCGGCCATCACGTGGCGCTTCTTGCCGTCGCCGAAGTAGATGTCCCACCCGTCGCCGCTCCGCACGATGCGCTCGCCCTCGACCTTGGTGCCGTCGTGCAGGTGGATGAGGTCCGCGAACACGGGCGGCGCCAGCACCAGCCCCGTCAGCGCGAGCGACAGCGACGACCGGACGATACGACCCGCGACGGTGTTGGCTCGCATGTTGCCCTCGTGTGTTCTTCGACCCCTTCTAGCCGCCGGGCTTGCCCGGCGCGTCCCGGTGCGCACGATTAACCGCGCTCCCCCGCATAGTGCTTAGACAAGCTTAGCGGCGGATTGTTTGCCGATCGACGGAAAAACGAAAAGACGAAAAACGTAAAGCGGGCGTCGGCACCGCATCTCGCTCGCGGCCGCAACGTCTTTACGTCTTTTCGCTTTTCGTTTTTCCACGTCGGTACTCCGACTCCCGTGGACCACCTGTGAGAAAATTGTGGATGGGGCACCGGATTCCGAGTTGCCGGCCTCGCCCAAGTGACGGACAATGCGAGACCTATGATCAGGGACGCCTCCCAGGCTGCCGCCGACCCCGGTCCGACCGTCGGTGCTCCCCGCCTGCTCGTAGTGGACGATTCGGACCTCGAGCGATCGGCGCTGGGCCTCCTGCTCCGCAAATACGAGTACGAGGTGGACGAGGCGGCCGACGGCCAGGCCGCCCTGCTCCTGATCAAGAAACGCGCCTACGACCTGCTCCTGCTCGACCTGCACCTGCCCGTGATCGACGGGTTCGACGTGCTGGCGTACCTGGCCAAGCACATGCCCGACCTGCCCGTGATCATCCTGTCGGGCATGCCGCCCGACGAGATCGGGGACGGGCTGCACCGCCTGCCCTCGGGGGAACTGCCGCCGCTGCTGACCAAGCCGGTCGACCCTCAGCAGTTGATGCAGATCGTGGATTTGAAGCTGGCGGGGGAACTGCCTTAAGGGAAACTCGACGGACGAAACTCGAAGCTGGGGGCTTCCTGATACCACCCCTTCTAGGGGTGGAGCCTCATTGTTTCGAGCTTCGAGTTTCGATCTTCGGAATTCACGACTTCCTCATCACAAGCAGCACAATCGTCACGATCACCGCCACGATCGCCACGACCAGCATCGCGATCTTCATCCAACTGTACGGCCGCTCGCCCTGCACCTCGCCTGTCCGGGCGTTCACCAGAAACCGGAACGACCGCTCGCGGTACAGGTACGCGCTGATCCACAACGGCAGCAGCACGTGCTTGAACGTGATGTCCTCGTACCGCGTGTCGACCGAGTGGATCCGCTGGTGGTCGCCGCCGATCTGCCGGTTGATCACCTGCCGGATCCCGCCGTCCATGATCCCGCGGGCTTCGTCGAACCCCTGCCCCAGGTCCGTCTGGTAACTCTCGGTCACGAACCCGCTCAGGTACTCGTCCCGGTACGGCACGCAGTTGGGCAAGTCCCACGGTTCGAGCGCGACCGCCAGTTTCCGCGGGAGCGTGTGCGTCGCCAGCACCAGCACGTCGTCGAACGGCACGTCCGCCTGCCCGCTGACCGGCCACCACCGCGTCTTGCGCACCTGCCGGGTGCGGCTGACCGTGTTCCCGTTCGAGTCGCGCTCCGTGTAGTGCTCCGTGTCCCAATAGTCGTCGCCGCGCTCGCCGGTGTAGTACGAGAACGTCTGCGCGTCGTACGTCCACGCCGGCACGTACGCCCCGTCGATCTTCGACCGCTCGGCCAATCGCTTGAGGTCACTGGGCGCGAACCACCGCGACATGACCCACGCCCGGAACGCCGCGATCGCCTGGTCCCGCGTCACCGCGAACGGCAGCACGGCCCCCGGCTTGATCAGCTTCTGCGAGTGGCTGGTGGCGACGATCGCGTGCCCGCAGAACGGGCACTTGCTCGCGACCACGTTGTCGTTGAACGAACTCTCGGCCCCGCACGCGTCGCAGTGCACGCTGACCACGTCGACCGTCGGCGCCCCCTCGGCCGCCTGCGCCAGCGCCGCGTGGAAATCGAGTTCGACGACCGGCGCGTCGGTCGCGGCCGCGATCTCGTTCTCGGCCCCGCAGTACGGGCATTTGAGGCCCGTGGTGCCGGGCGCGAACAAGAGGGCGGCCCCGCACTGCTTGCACGGGAACTGGCGCTGCTGGGGCTTGGACGCGGCGGGCGGGGGTGGGGGAAGGGTGTCCATGGGCTGAAGGAAGATATCACGGAACAGCACGTCAGTTGAGAGGGCCTGAAGGGGGCTGGCACGCCGGGCACTTGCAGCCCCGAAGGGGCGACCGGGTTGTAGCCACGGGTGAAGCCGGGCGCGGCCCGAAGGGCCGGCGCAACCCGTGGAAGACCGGACGCGCACACCATTCCTTTTCCCCTTCGATCCGCCCCGGCAGGGGCGGAGGGAGTTCAGTTCAGTCAAACACGTACCGCTCGTCAAATTCCACGCCATGCACCCGTAGGAAACGCAACAACTCGGCCTTGAAGTCTTCCCGCTTGTGATGCTCCGCCTGACCGGCGATGTAGGTCCGAACGGCTTCCTCCTGCGACTTGCTGACGGTGAACACGCTGTAACCCTCCTGCCACGCGAATGCGCCGAGCGCCGGGAACGTCTCGTGAACCCACTTGCTCGATCGTGCCTTCACGGTGCGCATCAGGTTTGCGATCGTCTCGTCCGTGCGCCAACGAATGTACACGTGGGCGTGGTCGGCGACGCCGCCGATGGTCAGGAGTGTGCCGCGCTCGGCGCCGACGATGCCACCCATGTAGCCGTAGAGGCGCTCGGCGACGTCGGCCGTGATCCACGGCTCGCGGTGCTTCGTGGAGAAGACGATGTGGAAGAGCATCTGGGAGTATGTGCCCGGCACGCGCTTCACGCTCCCTCCGCCCCGGCCGGGGCGGGTTGAAGGGAGTAAATAGATTATCGCCACTCGTCTTCCACGGGTTGCGCCGGCCCTACGGGCCGGGCCGGCTCCACCCGTGGCTATAACCCGGTCGCCCCTTCGGGGCTGCGTTCTCCACACAACCCCGTTCACGGCCCCACAAACCGGTACTGCCCGCCGTTGTCCGTCGCTATCTGCCGCAGAAGTTCCTGATAGGTATCCCCGCTGCCTTGGTACGCAACGGTGCTGACACGGGCCTTGACCGCCCGGCGGGCGTTGAGCCTGCGGATCTCTTCGAAGACCGCCCGGTTGTTCGCGAAATCGCCGTCGGTCAGGAAAACGACCAATTGCGGGTCGCCCGCAAACGCCGCGCGCAGGGCGGGGATTGGATCGGACGAACCGTGGGCGTTGTATTCGGTCAGGAAGTCGCGTGCCTTCCGGAGGTTCTCGGCCGTAGCCGGAATCGGCTTGGGCGCGACGGCGAAATAAGTGTCGCTCGAGAAACACACGACATTAAATGAGTGTTTCGGAGCAAGTTGGCCCAGCGCCGCCCAAAGGCCGTCGCGGACGCCGAGGAACCTGGGGATCATCGATCCAGACGCGTCGATACAGAAGACGACGCGGTCGGCCGTGCCGACCCCGAACAGGCCCGTCCCCGCCTTTAGAGCCGGACATGCGAACGTCCCGGCGACGGGTGTCGAACCGGCATCAGTCGCGGGCCCTCGAGACGCGGCCACCGGCGACGTCGCGGCCAACGGCGATCGCAGGGCCGGATCACGCGCGCAGCCCAATGGCAGCAGTGCGAGCATGATGACGACGGCCGGGTGCCGCATCTGACCTCCCATTCCGCAGCCTGCGACCGTTCGCCCTTCACGCCGGCAGCGGCGGCGGCACCTGCGCGAACACCGCCGCCAACTCCCCGACCTCTCCCGCCTTCGTCCACGCCGGCATCCCGTTCTTCCACACCAACGTGTCGCGCGACACTTCACCCCGCGACGCCATCGCCGTCAGCGTCGCCACGTCAAACGGCCCGGCCTGTTTGCCGCCCACGCCGACGAAGTACGCGGCCGCCTGTGGCAACGGCGGGGGCGAGCCGACGCCCGGCGACGTGATCGTCGGTTGCGCCACGCCCGGCGCCATCGCCGCCGCCACCTGTTGCCCGAGGCCCACGCCGAGTCCGACGCCGACGCCCGCCCCGGCGAGCCCGTTCGGGTTCTTCGCCGCGTCGCCCAGCGCGTTGGCCGCCTGGAATTGCGTGTATTTACTCAGATCGCCCAAAATGCCCATGCTCGTCCGCTTGTCGAGCATCTGCTCGACCTCGGACGGCAAGCTCACGTTCTCGACCGTCAAATTCACGACGGCGATGCCCAAATTCGCGAAGTCCGACTGGATCTTGTCGGCGACGAACTTGCCCAGCTCGTCCTGGCTGCCCGCGATGTCGAGCACGGGGATCTTCGCCGTCCCGATCACGTCCGCGAACCGGGCGACCATCAAGTCGCGCAGCTGGTCGCCGATGCCGTCGACCGTGAACCGGCTGTTGGTGCCGACCACCTGTCGCAAAAACACCGGCGGGTCCGACACCTTCACGCCGAACGTCCCGAACGCCCGCAGCCGCACCGGCCCGAACTCCGGGTCGCGCAGCATGATCGGGTTCTTCGTCCCCCACTTGTACCCCGTGAACACCCGCGTCGAGACGAAGTACGCCTCGGCCTTCCACGGCGAGTCGAACCCGTACTTCCACCCCGCGATCGTCGACAGGATCGGCAGGTTCCGCGTCTCGAGCGTGTACGTGCCCGGGCCGAACACGTCCGCCAGTTGGCCCTCGCGCACGAACGCGCACACCTGCCCCTCGCGGACGATCAGCTTCGCCCCGTTCTTGATCTCGTTCTCGTACCGCGGGAACCGCCAGACCAGCGTGTCGTGCGTGTCGTCGAGCCACTCGATGATGTCGATCAGCTGACTCTTGATCTTGTCCCAAAGTCCCATGGCGAACCTCCCGCGAGAGTGATGAGTGCGCTAGCCGGGAATGATAACACGCGGCCGCGGCGACGAGGATAGAACCCGCGGGCGAATTTAGAACCGGGGTGAAGAAGGTCCCGCTTGCGGGTTAGCGGGCCAACCGGGCCTCGAAAACCGAAGCCCGCGTCTGGTTCCAGGTGGTAAGTGCCATCGAAACTCGCGACGGCGTCGGCCCGCTAACCCGCAAGCGGGCGTGCTGCGCACGCGGTACGGTTATCGCGGTGCGACAGCGCCGGGCGCGGACGCCGGCTCGTTCTTCAAAAATCGCACCCGCGCCGCCGTCTCCTTCGACCCCTTCTCGAACCACGCGATCACCAGGTAATCGACCGTCGGCTTAGCCCCGCCCGGCTCGACCCCGAAGTACTGGTGCTGCGTGTACGGGGCCAGGCGGATCGTCGCCGCGCCGGGGGGCTTTTCCTGGCCCGTCTGCGGGTCCCGGTCGCGCGTCTCGACGCCGATCGTCAGTCCGTCCGGCGAGACGCTCGTCACCCGCCCCTGCACGTCCGGCCGGTCCTCGCCCTGCTTCATGAACCGCGCCGTCTGCGCGACGTCCTTGCTCCCAGCCTCCAGCCAGACCATCGCCATCAGGCCTGGCGTCGCCTTGGCCTGCCCTTCACCCACGCCCATGAAGACCTGCCGCGTGCGCTCGGTCAGCGTGATTCGCAATTCCTCCGGCCGCCCCGCCGGCTGGGCCCCCGTCGCCCCCGCCGGGGGCAGCGCGAGCATGATCGTCCGCCCGTCCTCGGTCACGTTCACCACGCGCCCCATCACGTCCGGCCGCCGCTCCCCCGCGGGCGCGGCGGGCGCACCACCCGCGCCGTTCCCCGCGGGCTGAGCGAAACCGACCACGGGCGACCCGACCAACGCGGCAACGACCAGGAGCGAGCGCAGCATGACACCATCCCAGGTAAGAGGCCTACCGGGATGATAGACACTTACTCCCCCGGACTGTTAGCTGCAGGTCAACCACCTGCTGACGCGCCTTTTGCAACACCAGCTTCGAAGTTCGAGCGCGTCAGCGACGCGTTGCGTCGCAGCTACTTCTCCCGACGCCCCCTACTGCAACGGCAGCTTATCGTCCTTCTCGGGCGGCTCCGGCAGCTTCCCCGTGATCCGCTGTAGCAAATCGATCAACCCCATCAGCACGATCACCCCCCCGACGACCAGCCAGAACGCGTTCTCGCCCGTCACCCCGCCGTCGCGGTGCAGTTCGAACGCGATCAGCGCCGCCCCGGCCAGCAGCGCGAAGATGGGCCAGTACCGTCGGAACATCCGTCCTCTTCCGCCGCTCGCGGCTTCGCCCCTTGACCTCGCCGCAAAACTGCTCGACACAAACAAACCGGCGCCCGCGGAGCCGTCTCCGCGGGCGCCGAAATACTCACCGGCACATCGACCCGCGAGACCTACTTCTGCTCGCCCGGCCGCGCGATCCCGATCATCTCCACGTCGAACACCAGCGCCGAATTCGGGGGGATCTTGTCGCCCGCGCCCCGCTCGCCGTACCCCATCGCCGCCGGGATCTCCAGCCGCCGCTTCTCCCCGATCTTCATGCCCACCAGGCCCTCGTCCCACCCCTTGATCACCTGGCCCTCGCCCAGCGTCAGCTTGAACGGCGCCTGCCCGACCGACGAGTCGAACTGCGCGCCGGTCGCCAGCCGGCCCGTGTAGTGCACCCACACGATGTCCTTCGCCTGCGCCCCGGCCTCCTTCGCCTCGGTCGTGACCGTCACCTTCACCCCGCCCGCCGTGTTAAACGTCTTCCCGCCCTCGGCCGGCTTGGCCTCCGTGACCTTCCCTTCCGCTGGCTTGACCTCGGCCGGCTTGGCTTCCGGCTTCGTCTCGGCCGGCTTGACCGGCTTGGACTCCGCGGGCTTCGCCTCGGCAGGCTTCGCGTCGGCCTTGGCCGGGTCCTTCTTCTCGTCGGCCGCGATCAGCGGGGCGGTCAATCCGAGCGCGGCGACCAGTGCGGCAACGGCGAGCTTCGTCGTCATCCGAGGCATGTGGCAGTTCCTTTCGTGAGGTTCGTTCGCTTCTGCATCCTTCGACGCGTCCAACCCGCGGCCGGTTGCCGGTCCCGATCCCGCGCGGCCGCGGAATGATAGTCACAAGGGCGCCACTGTGCGAGGGGGCGCGCCATGTCCGCCGCTCGCGGCTTCGTCCATCGGTGTCTACTTCGTCGCCGGCAACTCGTACACGCCCGCCGCCAGCGCCGGCAACGCCACCCGGCACGCCCCGCCCTCGAACGTGATCGCCGCCCGCTCCCCGCCGTCCGCCAGGCACCCCGCCGCGCCGGCCGTGCCGTCGCCCAGCGACACCGTGACCTCCTCAGCCCGCCGCGAGTCGCTCGCGATCAGCAACCACCGTTTCCCGCCCGGCCCGACGCGCACCGCCGCGTGCACCGCCGGGTTCGCGGGCGCCACCGTCACCGCCTTCTCCGCCGCCGGCGCCAGCAGCACCACCTCGAGCGACCGCAACTCGCCCACGACCGACCGCAGCACCTCCACGCGTTCCGGATGCTCTTTCGTGTACCACCCGCCGACCTTCCCCGTCGCCGCGTCCGGCGTGCGGTCGTCCCACGTGAACAGCCCCAGCCCGTCCGCCCCGTGAATCGCCGCGATCCACACCATGCACCGCAGTTCCGCCCGCGTCGGCAGCTTGGGCTCGTGTTTCGGGATGTCGTACTGCGGCAGCACCGTCCACACCGGCTTCTGCCCCGACACCGCGCTGCGCGCCGCACGCGTCGCGTCCGCGACGGCGCGCAGCGACACGTTCGGTACCGGATACGGGTCCGTCCCGACGATGTCCGCGCCCATCGCCGTCTCCTGGAGGCGCGAGTAGTTGTTCTGGATGATCACCACCGGCCCGTCCGGCTCGAGCATCTTGATCGTGTTGTAGCTCTCGACCAGCCGCGTCAGGTCGCCCCACGGCTCGTCCGCCCCGTACCACCCGAGCAGCCCGGCGTGCCCCTTGGCCGCGGGGATCGAGTGGAGCCGGTTGTAGTACGCGTTGGCCGCCGCCAGCAACAGCAGGTCGTCCCGCTTCGCCGCGTCCAGGCTCTCGCGCAGCAGCCGGGCGTAACCGGCGCGGTCGGCGCCCTTCACCTGGTGCCGGATCGTGAAGTCGTTGAACACCACGTTGAACCCGATCTCGCGCAGCAGCGGAAAGTCCGCCGGCCGGGCGTGGTACACCATCAGCGGGAAGAACTTCTTGCCGTCCCGCGAGAGTGAGCGGTCGGCCTCGACGCGGACCGGCCCGGCCGGCTTTACGCTGGCCACGCGAAACGTCTTCGACGTCACCCCCCGCCCGCCCGCCGTCACGTGAACGGTCAGGGTATGCAGCGCGTTCTTCCACGCCGGCAGATCGAGCATCACGTCCGCCTTCGCGTGGGACGAGAGCGTGACGACCTTCGCCGTCGCGGCCTCACCACCGGGGTTTTCCCACACCAGCGTCGCCTCCAGCGGCAGCGGCAACTCCGGGTCCACGTGATCGAACGTCAGCATCACCTTGCCCCGATACGGCAAATTGTTCGCGTACACCTCCAGCGTCGGCGCGATCCCCAACCGCGGCCGGCCCACGTCCACGCGCACCGCCCCCACCCGGCACGGCCCAACCCCCTGCAGCAGCACGATCGGGCTCTTCCCGTCACCCCGCATCCGCTCTGGCCCGCGATACCGGTACCGAAATCGATCGGTCGTCCCGCCGACCTGCGTCGTCACCGCCCCCAGCGCCTCGTCGTACGCCATCGTCAGCCGCACCCACCGCTCGCGCGGAACCGTCATCAACCCGTTGATCGTGTCGCCCCCGACCGGAAACGTCTTGAACTGCCGCGGCGCGTCCGTGAACACCGGCTCGGCCGGAAACGCGAGCCACGTCGTGTTCAGCTTAGCATTGTTCAGGTCCCACGCGAACGACCCGACCTTGAGCGCCAACTCCGCCCCCTTCGCGGGCCCGGTCGGCCCTTCAAGATAAACCCACATATCAATCGTCACCCCCCCCTCGAACGACAGCTTGCCGTCGTCCCTGAGCGTGATGCCGGCGCCCGCCGTGCCGTCCAAGCGCACGTACGACCCCCAGGCGTCGTCGGCCGCCACCGTGCCTCCCGCGACGATCGGT
>DATHXE010000573.1:0-10861 GCA_035459845.1 Tepidisphaeraceae bacterium
CCACGAAAGCCTACGGTGCTCGCACCGTGGGTTCTCCCCGCGAACCCCAACCCCAAAGCGGCATGGTCACCTTCGGTCACCATGTTCCCCGCGTCGCGCAAGTCCCCACGCCCCTCGCCCACCACGCGTACAATCCTCCAATCATGCCCCCCGCCACCGCCCAACCCGACACCCCCGCCGCCGCGACCCCCGCCAGCGCCACCGAATCCTGCGTCCTCGACGTCGGCGGCATGGATTGCGCCTCCTGCGTCTCCCACGTCACCCGCGCGGCCACCGCGCTACCCGGCGTCGCGGGCGCACAAGTCAACCTCGCCCGCGGCCGCGCCGTCGTCACCTACGACCCTGCCGCCGTCGCCCCCGACCAGATCGCCGCCGCCATCTCCGGCGCCGGCTACCCCGCGTCCGCCCAGACCCTCCACCACGCGACCCACGCCGCACAGGCCGAGGAAGACCGCCTCCAGCGCCAGCGCGCCCACGCCAGGCAGTGGCTCCGCCGCGCCATCCTCGGCGTCGTCCTCTGGTTCCCCGTCGAGCTCATGCACTGGACGCTCCCGCTCTTCGGCGTCCACCGCCACCACCCCGGCCAAGTCCACTGGATGGACTACCTCTCCCTCGCCACCGCCACCCTCGCCATCGGCCTCGTCGGCGGCGCCTTCTACCGCTCGGCCTGGCGTGCCCTGGTCCGCCGCACCACCAACATGGACACGCTCATCGCCATGGGCGCGTCCGTCGCATACCTCTACAGCCTCACCGCCCTCGCCGGCCGGCTCCTCGGCTGGTGGCACACCCTCCCCGACCTCTACTTCATGGAGTCGACCGGCCTCCTCGCCCTGATCTCCCTGGGCCACTATCTAGAGGCGCGGGCGCGCGACCAGGCGGGGTCGGCGATTCGCGACCTGCTCGGGCTAACCCCCGCGGTCGCGCTCCGTGTGTCGGCGAGCCCGCTTCAGCGGGCGGGTCTCGCGCAGCGAGAGTCCGGCGCCCCCACCTCAAATTCTCGCTCCCTCCCCATCCTCACTCAGGACTCAGGACTCAGCACTCAGCACTCCCCCGATTCCATCTCCTCATCTCCATCCCCCGCGAACACCGACTACGAACAAATCCCCGTCTCCGAGGTCCGCCACGACGACCACCTCCTCATCCGCCCCGGCGACCGCATCCCCGTCGACGGCGAGGTCGTCGCCGGCCAATCCGACGTCGACGAGTCCATGCTCACCGGCGAGCCCATCCCCGTCCCCCGCGCCCCCGGCGACCCCGTCATCTCCGGCACCGTCAACCAGACCGGCCGCCTGATCATCCGCGCCACCCGCGTCGGCTCCGAGACCGCGCTGGCGCAGATCGTCCGCCTCGTCGAGACCGCCCAGAACTCCCGCCCGCCCGTCCAGCGCCTCGCCGACCAGATCTCCGCCATTTTCGTGCCCACCGTGCTCGTCATCGCGCTGGCGACCGCCGTCGGCTGGTACCTGTACGGCACGCTCCACAATTGGCCGGCCGCCACGGTCTGGGCCCACCTCGCCAAGGCCGTCTGCGCCGTCCTGATCATCGCCTGCCCGTGCGCGCTCGGCCTGGCCGTCCCCGCCGCCCTCATGGTCGGCACCGGCCGCGGCGCCAAGCACGGCATCCTGATCCGCGACATCGACGCCCTCCAGCACGCCGAGCACATCTCGATCGTCGCCCTCGACAAGACCGGCACGCTCACCGTCGGCAAGCCGACCGTCGCCGCCCTCCTCCCCGCGGATTCGCTTTCGGACCTCGAGCTCCTGCGCCTCGCCGCCTCCGCCGAGCAGTATTCCGAGCACCCGCTGGCCCAAGCCATTGTCCGGCACGCGCAGGCCCAAAATCTCGAGCTCACCGACCCCGACTCCTTCGACTACGAGCCCGGCCTCGGCGTCGTCGCGACCGTCAACAATCAAACCCTCGTCGTCGGAAACGCCGCCCTCCTGGAAAAACACAACCTCACCACCGCCGTCCCCACGCCACCCCCGGACGGCGCCCCGCGCTCGGTCGTCCACGTCGCCCGCAAGAACGCCGCCGGCCACGCCCGCCTCCTCGGCTCCATCTACCTCGAAGACCAGCTCAAGCCCGACTCCGCCCGCGCCATCGCCGACCTCCACGCCCTCGGCCTCAGGACCGTCCTCCTCACCGGCGACATCGAACCCACCGCCCGCGCCATCGCCAAGCAAGTCGGCATCGACGACGTCCGCGCCGGCGTCAAACCCGGCGGCAAAGCCGACGCCATCCGCGCGCTCCAAGGCCGCCCCGCCACTCAGGACTCAGGACTCAGCACTCAGCACTCTTCGGTCGCCATGATCGGCGACGGCATCAACGACGCCCCCGCCCTCGCCGCCGCCGACCTCGGCGTCGCCATCGGCGGCGGCTCCGACATCGCTAAGGAAACCGGCGGAATCGTCCTGGTCTCCGGCTCACTTCGCGGCGTCCCCGCCGCCCTCCGCCTCTCCCGCGCCACCATGCGCACGATCCGCCAGAACCTGTTCTTCGCGTTCGTCTACAACGCCGTCCTCATCCCCGTCGCCGCCCTCGGCCTCGCCAGCCCGCTGCTCGCCGCCGCCGCCATGGCCCTCTCCGACGTCACCGTCCTCGGCAACGCCCTCCTCCTCCGCCGCAAACCGATCGACTGACCCCGCCGCGGTATCGAAAAACGCTTATCGCAAATCGTAAATCCCTTCCCGTTTACCGCTTGACGCCAGTGCCCCCCCTAGCTTCAATACCGCCACTTCCGCCCCGGCCGGGGTTCCGCCTCGTTTAGACCGGCCGGCGGAGGGGACAATTCAGACACGGGAGTGCACCGGTGACCACCCAACTCGTTAGACCCGCCCGCCGCGCCTTCGAAATCCCCGCCTTCGCCCGCCTCGCCGAAGGCCAGCCGCTCGCCGCCACCCCGTGGCCGGCCGACCCGCTCTCCCCCCGCCCCTCCGCCGCCAAGCGCCGCGCCAAGGAGGAGGACGAGGATGAGGACGAAGACGACGACGCCGAGGACGACGACGCCGAGGACGACGACGCCGAAGAAGAAGACGACCTCGAGGAAGACGAGGACGAAGAGGAGGAGGAAGACGAAGAGGAGGAAGACGACGACGAGGAGGAGTTCGAAGACGAGGAAGACGAGGAGGAAGACGAGGAGGAAGACGAGGAGGAAGAGGAGGACGAGTTTGAGGAGGAAGACGAGGAGGACGACGACGAGGATGAGGAGGAAGAGGAGGAGGAGTTCGAGGAGGCCAAGGACGACGACGACGATGACGACGAGTACGAGGACGAGGATTTCAGCGGGGACGATGACTGATTGAGCGTCGTCGAGTCGTGACGAAAAAAGAGAAAGGCGTCCCGGGATTCGGGACGCCTTTCTTGTTTTTGGGGATGCCGGCGCGGTGGGGCGTTAGAGGCGCTTGTTTTTGGCGCGGTACTCTTCGAGGGTCTTTTCCATCATGGCCTTGGCCTGGGCGGGGGCGGCGGCGGTGGCCTTTTCCTGGGCGGCGATGGCCTTGTCCCACTGGTTGTCGGCGGCGAGGGCGCGGGCGAGGAGCCAGTCGCCCTGCCAGCCCTTTTCGAGGGACTTGAAGCGTTCGCCGAGCTCGACGATCAGCTTGGTGTCGAGCTTGTCCTTCTCGGCGGCGCTGGCGAGGGTCATGAGGGTGCGGGCGACGGTGGACGGGTCCTTGCCGGACTCGGGCCCGTCGAGGACGGCGCGGGCCTGCTTGTTGGCGGCGGCGAAGTCGCCGCGGCCGATCGCGATCTGGATGCGGTTGCCGCCGAGGTACGCCTCGAACACCGGGGCCGCCCTTAGGACCGCGTCGAGCGCCTTCTCGGCGTCGTCGTAGTTCTTGGCCTTCATGGCCTCGGCGAGGGCCTTCTGATTTTTCTCGATGTCGGCTTCCCAGGCGGCGAGGGCGGGCGCGTCGACCTTGCCGTCGACGGCCATGGCGACGGCCTTGTCCATCATCATGGGGTGGCCGATCCAGACGATCTTGCCGTCGCGGTCGACGACCATGGAGCAGGGGATGCCGTTTCGGCCGGCGGCCTTGAGCCAGGTCTTGGCCATTGTGCCGGAGGGCATGCCCTGGCCGGCGGCCTCGACGCCCGAGTCGAAGGCGACGGCGTAGCCCATTTTGGCGTCGCCCATCTCCTTGACGAACGGCTCGACCTTGGACTCGTCACGCTCCCAGACGTTGACGCCGATGACGACCAGGCCCTTGTCGGCGTACTGCTTCTGGAGCTTGGTGACGTGCGGCATGGCGACCTTGCACGGCCCGCACCAGGTGGCCCAGAACTCGATGACGTAGGGCGTGCCCTTCTTGAGCTCCTTGACGGGCTCGCCCTTGACCCACTTGCCGACGGCGAGCGGCGGGGCGGGGTCGCCGACCTTGAGGGTGACGTTGACGCCGGTGTTCTGGGCGTGGGCCGTAAAGGCGAGGAGGGCGAGGATTGGGGCGAGGACGGCGCGCATGTGGGTCTCCGAGGTTGGCATGCCCCTATCGCGGGAAGTGTGGGGGGATTCTATCAGGGCCGGGCGGGAGGGAATAGGCGGCGCCGCCGGCGCGTTCGCCCGGTGCGCGGCGGTCGCCCGCACGTCGCCCGCGGGCAGGGCCCAGGGCGGGGGGCATGCGATCCCAATGATCCGAACGGCGCGCGACCCCCGACCGTTTGAATCACCTGCGATTTGATGTTGCCTCGGTATGACGTTTCGGATCGGATCCTGCTCCCTTCTGTTGATCTCATGTTGATCCACGTCCGAATGTGGGGTGCGAATCCTACTACCGGACCAACGCGAGCGGGCCGCCCCCGCGAAGGGAGGCGGCCCGCTGCATGATCTCGGAACAACGCTCAACCCGCCGGCCGGACCGCCGGCGCTTTCACCGCCACGTCCGTCCCACACTCCGGGCACCGGCCCGGCGAGCCGCGGAGGTCGTACCCGCACCGGACACACTGCCCGGCCCGGGCCCGCACCCGCAAGCGCCTCCGCCGCCGCCACCGGAGGAACGGCCACGCGCCTAGCACGACGATCAGCGCCCAGTGCGGGACGGTCACGAACCGGCGCCACCGGAGAACGGTTACCGGCACCTGTCGCCCGTTAGCCGAATCGCGGCCGATGCTCGGCTCCCGCGCTACCTCCCAGGCCCCGTCGAAGGCCAGGAGCCCAAAAAATCGAAAGTCCTGCCATAGGTGCATCCGCGTCCGCTGGAAGGGCACGCCTTGGGTCGACGCGTACCACCCGATCAGTCCTTGTCGTCGCGACTCCTGCTTCCGAATCCGGTATTCAACTGGCTCAACGTAACTCTCGCTCCATGAGAACACGACACAGCCGATTGAAGACCACGCCGAGGGGTGGTACCAGCAGTCCTCGTGGAACGTCGGTGAATGGTAACCGACCGCGTCCATCCGCCAGTAACTACGTGCCCAGAGCACCGCGGTTACGAGCGCTAGCATGACACAGAGCCCGCGCAGGCAAGACGCACCGAACGTGAAAAGACGCTTGGCCAACCTGGGCATCTCAGTTCCCTACGTGAATGTTGAGTTGTCCGGAAACGTTGTTCAGATCAGTCGCCTGCCAGTCGAGCGCGGTATCCGTGTTTGCGGTCGCTGTGCTTGCTTCGAATGACAGGATGCCTGATGCGTTCGTGATGCCGGGGATCGTGTAGACGCCGCCAGGCATGCCAATGCCCGCGTTCTGCTGGATGACAAGTTGAAGGTTCAACCCGACCACGCGGTCACCCTGCGAGTTGACGGCGCGGACGCTGTACGTCTTGTTCGCGCCCGGGGCAGAGCCGAGGATGTTCGCCTCGACGATCGGGTTCTCGATCGTCAGGGCGGCGTTCGCCGGCTGGCCCTTGCATGTGACCACGACTGGTGGCATGAGTTGGGCCTGCAACGGAGTGGGAATGGCCTTCCCCTTGAACGTCGCACTGACGTACCCGTTCGCGTCCGTGGTGTCGCCCGCCGCGATCAGGTCGGCGAAACCGTTCTGGGCGAGGGAGACCGCCACCGCCACGCCGACGTACGGCGTAACCCCGTCCCGCTGGAAGACCCGCGCGCGCCAAACGATGTCGCCCCCGAGGACGGGGTGAACGCCCAGCGCGACGATCACCGGCGGGTCGACCTTCACGTCCTTCTGCCCCGCCACCCCGCCGACCGGTTGCACCTTCAGTTGCCAGTCGCCCGCGACCTTCCCGATCAGGCTCCCGGTCGCCGACCCGTCGCCCGTCGTCACGACCTCGACCGTGTTGTCCTCGGTCGTCCCGGCAGGGCCGGTCAGCAGCGCGACCTTGCCGACGTTCCCGTTCTCGACGGTCAGCACGACGTGCCGCCCGACGACCGGCTGGCCCTGCGAATCCTTGACGGTCACCGTGAACGTGCCGGGCAGGCCGGTCGTCAACGTGTCCACCTGCCACGTGACCGTCTCGTCGTACACCGTCTGGGTCACGACGTTCGAGTACGCGGACCGCGCCGGCGTGCCCCGGTCCGGGTCGTCCGCCACGGCGTGCACGCGGTACTTATACGTACCCGGGCCGGGCGGCGTGTCCGTGTGCGTGACCGTGCCGGTCGACGGCCCGAGCGCGATCAGGTCGGCCCACGTCGTCCCGCCGTCGTCCGACCTCTCGACTTGCAGGGCCACCGCGTTGTCCGCGTTCCCCGTAAACGACAGGTAGATCTGGCCCCCGGCGATGGGCGTCGCCGACAGCCCGGTCGGCGCGTTCAGCGGCACCGTCGCTGTCGCGACGTTCGTGTACGCCGTGTACACCGCCTGGGCCCGGTCCTGGTCGTCCGCGTACGCCCGCACCCGGTACTTGTACGCCCCGCCGGGATACACCGGCGTGTCCGTGTGCGTGACCGTGCCGGTCGACGGCCCGAGCGCGGTCAGGGCCGCCCACGTCGTCCCGCCGTCCAGGGACCGCTCGACCAGCAGGTACTCCGCGTTGTCCGCGTTGTTCGTGAACGACAGTTGGATCCCGTTGCCCGACACAACGGTCGCGCTCAGCCCGGTCGGCGCGGCCAAATCGATCTCGGCCGAGTCCGTCCCGCTGTACGCCGAGTACGCGTAGTCCGACAGGCCCGCGTCCCACTGCGCGGCCCGGGCCCGGTAGACGTACGCCCCGCCGGGGAACCGGTTGGTGTCGTGGTACGTCATCGTCCCGACGTCCGGCGACATGTAATCGATCTGGGCCCACGTCGCGCCCGCGTCCTGGGACCGTTCGATGTAGATCCAGTCCGCGTCCGTCTGCGTGTTGGCGTTCGTGAACGTCACGTCGATCTGCGACCCGGACACGTCGTCGGCCGCCAGCGACGTCGGCGCCGTCATCGACATGAACCGCCGGACTTCCAGCGACTCGACGACCGGCGAGACGGCGCGATCGAAGCGGACGGACGCCGCGGCCGACGCGACCGGGCGGAGCAGCGCGCAAGAAGACCGTCGAAACCATGCGAACAAGCTCATGCTGAGCCCTTTCTACCCCGGATTGAGGCGGATTTGGAGGGGAACAGGTCGAACATTACCCAAACAAAAGTATCTCTGACGACCCGTGAAAGGGCAAGCGAATAATCCTAAAATCGACCAAACAAAAGTCGTGCGCGCGAGTGACCAGCCGCGCGCTACTCCCCACTCGATCCATCCGCGAAAAATGCCCTGATTTTGACCCCGCCGTGCCCGTTCGGTGCGCCACCGTCGCTACGCCGATGCGACGCCTCCCATAGGACTAAAAACGGGGCAGCATCCGATCCAACTCTTCTGGCGGACGGGGTGGCCATCGCGGGCCGGCATGGCCATCCCCGCCGGGTGCGCCGATCGCGAGATCAAATCCGCTGGCGGCGGGTCTGACCATGGCACCCCGGGCGTGGTGCCTCGGTGGATGGGTTAGCTCCGCAGGGCGATGGGGCGGTCCTCGCCCGCGGCGGCTTCGGCGGCGCGGGCCTTGGCCTTTTCCAGGACGGACGCCGGGGTGCGGTAGAGCATGCCGACTAGGAAGACGGCGGTGGCGCCGACGAGGGCGAACCAGGTGAAGGCGACGCGGGGGAGCCAGTCGGGGCGCTGGAAGCGGCGGTCGGAGCCGAGGAGGCCGGAGAGGAGGTTGGCGAGCTCGACGTGGAGGCCGCCGAGGACGATGGTGGTGAGCAGGCCGGCGGTGATGGCCAGGAGGTTGCCGCGGTCGGAGCCGCGGTTGCGGGTGAACATGCCCAGGACGAATACGCCGAGCATGGGGCCGAGGATGAAGTTTCCGATGCCCAGGGCGACGGGGATGATCTGCACTTTGGGGTCGTTGACCTTGGCGTAGGCGAAGCCGGCGGCGACGACGATCATCAGGCCGGCGAACACGGCGGTGAAAACGCGGGCGGCGGCGACGTAGTGTTCCTCGGTCCGCCGTCTTGCGATGTACGGGATGTACCAGTCGTTGGTGAAGCTGGTGGCGAGGGAGTTGAGGGCGGCGGAGAGGCTGCCCATGGCGGTGGCGAGCAGGCCGGCGAGGACGAGGCCGCGGACGACGACGGGGAGGCCGTTGAGGATGTAGGCGCCGAAGACGTCGCTGGTGGCGGCGGGCCGGAGGGCGGGGTTCTGCTGGTAGTAGGCGATGAGGAGGACGCCGATGAAGCTGAAGATGGCGGCGACGGGGACGTCCATGAGGGCGGCGGTGATGAGGCTGCGGCGGCCCTTCTGGTAGGACTGGGCGGTGAGCATGCGCTGGACCATGTCCTGGTCGGTGCCGAAGGCGGCCATGTTGCCGGCGGTGGCGCCGAGGATCGCGCTGAAGATCGTGAACTCGCTGTCGAGGACGAGCTGGACGTAGTTCCACCAGCGCATGTCGGCGACGCCGGTCTTGAGCTGCCACTTGGCGACGGCGGCGTCTTCCACGCCGGTGCGGACGTAGCCGGCGGCCTCGGTCATGGTGGGGACGTGTGAGCCGAGGGCGCGGAAGCCGTCGAGCAGGTTCCAGGAGTCGCCGCCGATGTGATAGAGGAGGGTGACGGCGGCGACGACGGCGCTGCCGAACATGAGGGTGGCCTGGATGACGTCGGTCCAGATGACGGCCTTGATGCCGCCGATGGCGGTGTAGAGGCAGGTCAGGACGGTGAGGATGACGATGGCCCAGACGTAGGGTGCGACGGAGGTGACGGCGGAGGTCTGGGAGAACTCGACGCCCCCGCTGCCGCCGCCCGCGGTGGGCGGGCTGGAGACGAACAGGCGCCAGGCGAGGACCATGACGAGTGCGGGGACGAGCAGGCGGACGCCGCTGGCGAGCGTTCGCATGATGAGGAAGAGCGCGGAGACGTAGTTCTTGCTGGCGGGGCCGAAGCGGACGCCGAGGTAGTCGTAGACGGTGTAGACCTTGTAGCTGAAGTAGGGCTTGAGGAAGACGAAGCCGACGATGACCCGGCCGATGATCAGGCCGATCGTGAGCTGGACGTAGACCAGGCCCTGGGTGGTGTAGCCCTGCTCGGGGGTGCCGATGAAGGTGGCGGCGCTGGTCTCGGCGGCGATGATGGAGGCCATGACGGCCCACCACGGGACGTTGCGCCCGCCGAGGGCGAAGTCGTGGAGCGATTTCTCCCGGCGGCCCATGTAGAGGCCGATCCAGATGATCGCGACGAAGTAGAGGATGATGATCAGGCCGTCGACGAGTAACGCCATCCGTGGGCTCTCCCGCGCGTGACCGTGCGCGCGGTGTCACGATATGCGATTGGGGGAATGAGTCCAGACGGGGGAGGTGAGGGGATGAGGGGATGAGGGGATGAGGGGATGAGGAGGTGGGGAGCCAGGGAGCTGGGGAGCTTGGGGGTGGATCAAATGCAGCACCCACCGCGCGGGGGCGCGGTGGGTGCGTGATGGGTGGGGTTGTTAGTCGCGATGCCGCGAGCGGCGCGGGTTACTTGATGCCCTTGGCGTACTTCTCGGGGTTCTTGTTGAACTCGTCGACGCAGTCGCGGCAGCAGAAGCCGATGGTCTTGCCCTGGTAGACGACGGTGACCTTGGGGTCGACGTCGTGGTCGCCGCCCTCGACGGCGCAGAACTTGTTGACGGGCTTGGGGTCGACGGGCTTGGTGGCCGAGGGTTTGGTGGTCGGGCCCTTGGGCTTGGGGGCGTCGGCGGCGAAGGCGAGGGTGGCGGCGCCGACGAGGGCGGACGCGACGGCGGCGAAGAGGGCGGTGCGGGTCATGGGCTTTGGGCTCCTGTGAGAAGTGCGAGTGGACGGCGGATTATACCCATCGGGGGGCGCGGGTGTTCTTGCAAAAAGAAACGGCACGGTCACCGGGGGGGGTGACCATGCCGTTGGGTTGTTCGAAGTGGCCGCAAAGACGCAAAGAGCGCAAAGAAGACAAGGCTGAGAGGGGCGTGGTGCGCCGGGTAGATTCCACTCTCTCTGGTTGTCTGTCTGCTTTGCGCCTTTGCGCTCTTTGCGGCGGAGTCGATCCCCGCGGGTTACTTCTTTTCCTTGTAGTAGAGCGCGTTGCGCTCGATGAAGTTGTTCCACTCGGCGGGGAGGTCGTCCTGGGGGAAGATGGCCTTGACGGGGCACTCGTCGACGCACAGGCCGCAGTCGATGCAGGTGTCGTTGTCGATGTAGAGCATGTCCTGCGTGCCGAAGTCGGCCTCGTCCTTGGTGGGGTGGATGCAGTCGACCGGGCAGACGGCGACGCAGGCGGTGTCTTTCACGTTGACGCAGGGCTCGGCGATGATGTGGGCCATGGGAGTACCGTAAAACGTAACGATTGATGCTTAACTGGTTCCCCCTTAAGCATTAATCGTTAATCGTTACTTGTGTGGTCCGGGCGGACAACGCATCCGCCGATCGGACGCCAGAAACATATGGGTTGGCCAGATAGAAGTCTAATACATCCTTTTCATGTCTGGTATAACTGG
>DATHXE010000574.1:0-42628 GCA_035459845.1 Tepidisphaeraceae bacterium
AAGGTCTACAGCACCGTGTACGCCGCCCAGCAGGCCGCCATCGCCGCCGTCCGCCCCGGCGTCACCTGCCAGGAGATCGACCGCGCCGCCCGCGTCGTGATCGCCGCCGCCGGCTACGGCGACTACTTCACCCACCGCACCGGCCACGGCCTCGGGCTCGCCGGCCACGAACCCCCGTACATGGTCGCCGGCAACGTGCTGCCCCTCGAAGAAGGAATGGTCTTCTCCATCGAACCGGGCATCTATTTGCCCGGCCGGTTCGGCGTCCGCCTCGAAGTCATCGTCGCCTGCGGCGCGAACGGCGCAATCATGATCAACCAGCACAGCGCGGCGGAACTGCCGATCGCGAAATGACGAACTCTTTTCGACACCGATTTGACACTGATGGACACTGATGAATCAAATCGGTGCGCTTCGGTGCGCTTCGGTGTCAAAAATGAACCGTCACTTCTTCGGCTCCCCCTTCTCCTCGAGCTTCAGATCCCGCCCGTCGCGCACCACCTCCACGACGATCCCCGCCTCCTTCGCCGTCACCGCCTTGCGCAGCTCGGCCACCGACCCGACCGCCTTCCCGTCCACCTGCTTGATCACGTCGCCCACCTGCAGGCCGATCCGCTCCCCGCGCGACTTGTCCGCCACGCGCTGCACCATCAGCCCGCCGTCCGCCGCCAGGCCCTGCTGGATGCTCACGCCCAGCCGCGACTTCGCCGGCGGCGGGAGCAAATCGCCCGCGTCGAGCTTGTGCTTCTCGAGGGTCTTGCGGATCTCGTCCGACTTGGCCGTGTACGCCTCCATGTCGCCGGCCTGACGCGCGTCGGCGAGCTTGTTCAGCTCGCCCAGCACGTCGTCTCGGTCGGCCTCCTTCACCTTGTTCTCGCGGAACTGCTTCTCCAAGCGCAACCGGAGCAAATCCAACTCGTCCGGCGCGCCCGCCGGCCCCGCGACGATCCCCGGGCCGATGATCATCGCCGCCCCGCCCGCGTTCCCCCCGCCGATCCGCATCGGCCCGCGCAAAATGAACCCCGGCCCGTTCCCCGGGCCCGTCCACCGCTCGTACAGCGCGTACACCTCGGGGTTGTCCTTCTTCAGCGTCTCGGCGTCCTTGGCGGTGTACTCCTCCGTCACGCGCTCGCCGTCCACGTCCCCCGTGACCGTGATGACCAGCTCGTCGGCGCTCTGGCGGATCTTCAGGTCGCGCTGCGCGTCGCTCACCTCCAGCACGCGCGCGCCGTTGCTCGCGCTCATGCGCACGCGCGTCGGCCGCAGGTCCGCGGTCGGGTCGAACGGCCCGCCGGGCAACGTCCGCACCTCGGCCTTGCGGATCAGCGCCTGCGCCCGCGACACGACCTCGATGTCCGGGTCGGTCAGCGCCGCCTTCAGGTACGGCAGTGCCCCCTTCCCGTAGTTCCGCAGCGCCCGCGTCGCCTCCTCGCGCCTGGCGAAGTCCGGATCTCCGAGCTGCACGACCAGCTGTCGCACCTTCGTCACTTCCGCCGGCGGCAGCGCGGCCTCTTGCGCGACCGCGGCCGACCCGATCCACACGATCACGCTCAACACGACCAGGCAGGATCGCTTCATGACCGACCTCCGGAATCCACCGTCCGACGGGCGCAGAATCCCCCGGCCGACGCGACATGATACTCACCGTTGGACGCGCCGGGACAGGGAAATGTTGCGGCGGCGACGACCAAATCCCACCCGAGTCCTCTTGTAGCCGTCCCGCTTGCGGGGCGCGTCCAACGCCGCTGCCGGACTCAACGTCCCGAGCCCCCCGCGATACCCTTCGACGGGCAGCACACCCGGCCGCGCCCCGCAAGCGGGGCGGCTGCAAGAGTTACCCACGCCCCCAAAGAGGAACCCGATGCCGATTACGCTCCCGCCCCTGTCGCGCCGCCGCGTCCTCGCCGCCGGGGTGACCGCCGGCCTCGCATCGCTCGCGCCCGGGTGGTCGTACGCCGCCGACGAAAAGCCGATCGACCCCAGCCGCATCGCCCTCCTGTCCGACATCCACATCCCCGCCGACCGGGCGGTCGTACGGAGCGGCGTCAAGCCGTGGGACGGCCTCGCCCAGGCCGTCGGGGAGATCCTGGCCCTGCCGGTCCGCCCGGCGTGCGTCGTCGTCAACGGCGACTGCGCCTACCTCGGCGGCGCCGCCGGCGACTACGTGAGCGTCCTGGCCGGACTCGAGCCCCTCCGCAAGGCCGGGCTGCCCGTCCACCTCGCCCTGGGCAACCACGACGCGCGCAAGGCCTTCTTCGCCGGGCTCCCCGCGTCCGACCACCGCGTCAAGGATGAGGCCGTTGCCGAGCGCAACGTCAGTATCGTCGCCACCGACCGGGCCAACCTCTTCCTGCTCGACTCGCTCGACGTCACCAACAAGACGCCCGGCGTCATCGGCGAGAAACAACTCGCCTGGCTCGCCAAGGCCCTCGACGAGCGCGCCGACAAGCCCGCCGTCGTCTTCGTCCACCACCAACCCGACGAACCCGAGGCCCGCGCCGTCACCAAGAAGCCGCTCAGCGGCCTCACCGACACGCAGGCGTTCATGGACTTGCTGACCGCCCGCAAGCAGGTCAAGGCGTACGTGTTCGGCCACACCCACGTCTGGCGCCGCCTCGAAACGGCCGGCCTCCACCTCGTCAACCTGCCCACCACGGCCTGGGTCTTCGCCAAGGAACGCCCGCGCGGGTGGGTCGACCTGAGCCTTCGCGCGGACGGCGGGACGTTCGAGCTCCGCTGCCTGGACAAGGCGCATGCTTCGCACGGCGAGAAGTTCGACTGCAAGTGGCGGTGAGCGGCGCGCGGGCCGTTGACCGGCGCGCAAGCGATGGGCTAGCATCGATTTCCAATGACGCACGTGTCGATGATCGTCGCCGAGGCCGGGTACGGACAGCTCTTCATCTGGTCGCTGGTACTCGTGGGGGCGGTGGTGCTGCTGTTCGGGGTCGTTTACCTCTACCGCAAGTGGATGAACAACCAGGGCACCACCACGGGTACGGGCTTTACGCTCTCGGACCTGCGGCGGTACCACAAGGAGGGGAAGATGACGACCGAGGAGTTCGAAAAGGCCAAGGCGCTGGTGATCGGCACCGTCAAGAAGTCGGCCGAGACCGAAACGCCGCACCGCGACCTCGCGCGCGACCGCGCCGCGACGCGGGGGGCGGCGACGGCCGGGGGCGACGGCCAGCCGGCCACCGGGGCGGACGAGACCACGCCCGGGCAAGGTCCGAGAAATCCCGCGGGCGACTAAACGTGTTATGGGCTGCGAAAAGCGTTCGAATGCGCCGGGGTAGTCGTTCCAAACGAAGTGCGCGTCGCCTATGATGGCGGTCGGCCCGGTGGGATGCGGCGCAAAGCGTTCCCGGCGGTTCGGTGGTAGCGGTGGCCCGGTGACCCGGGCGGCCGCGCGGCACGCGGATCCGTGACGGAACCCAGTCAAGTCCACCCGGGTTTGCATTCGATAAACGAGCCAGAGCGAGGGGAGTCGCCGGCGCGTCCGGTTGCTCTCAGCCGGCGGACAGGTGGTCGCGCTCGGGCCGGGTGTTCGTAACCCCGGGCCCGGCGGACGGTTCGGCCGGTCGCGGTTCAATCTTTTCAACTACACGGGAGTCGTCGCTCGACGCCCGCGGAGGAAGGCCGGCCCGATGGCTAACGATCGACGCACCGGCAACGGTGGCGGTGGGAGCACTAACCCGCCGAGCAACTCTAACAGCTCCGGCTCCGGCTCGGGGTTCCGAGGACGACGCGTGACTACTTGCAGCTTCTGCGGAAAGAGCTCGCGGGACGTGGGCCCGATGGTCGAGGGCCCGTCCGACGTCTACATTTGCGCCAACTGCGTCGACCTGGCGCACAACATCATCCGCCAGGAGAAGCGGAAGCTGACCAGCGCCCAGCCGCTGTTCAACTCGATCCCCAGCCCGCGGCAGATCAAGGAGTTCCTCGACCAGTACGTAGTCGGGCAGGACGGCGCCAAGCGGGCCCTGGCCGTCGCGGTGCACAACCACTACAAGCGCCTGTCGGTCGGCGAGCCCGCCGCGGCGACGGGCCCGGCCGCCGCGGCCGGGAAGGAGGCCAAGGACGAGGTCGAGATCGACAAGTCCAACGTCCTGCTGATCGGGCCTACCGGCTCGGGCAAGACGCTGCTCGCCAAGACGCTGGCGCGGATCCTGAACGTGCCGTTCGCGATCGGCGACGCGACGACCCTGACCGAGGCCGGGTACGTCGGCGAGGACGTCGAGAACATCCTCCTCAAGCTCCTGCAGAACGCCGACTACGACCTCGAGGCCGCCCAGCGCGGGATCGTCTACATCGACGAGATCGACAAGATCGGCAAGACGCAGAACAACGTGTCGATCACCCGCGACGTGTCCGGCGAGGGCGTGCAGCAGGCCCTGCTCAAGATGCTCGAGGGCACGATCGCCAACATCCCGCCCCAGGGCGGGCGCAAGCACCCCGAGCAGCAGTACATCCAGATGGACACGTCGCAGATCTTGTTCATCTGCGGCGGGACGTTCGTCGGGCTCGAGGACATCATCCGCAAGCGCCTGGGCAAGCGGCAGATCGGCTTCGGCTCCGAGAACGCCCCGACCGAGTCCGCCAAGGACCGGGCGAAGATCCTGTCGAACGTGCAGCCGGAAGATTTGGTCGAGTACGGGATGATCCCCGAGTTCGTCGGCCGCCTGCCGATCGCGGCGACGCTCGAGCCGCTCGACGTGGCGACGCTGATCAACATCCTGACGTCCCCGAAGAACGCGCTGGTGAAGCAGTACCAGAAGTTCTTCCGGATGGAGGGGTGCGAGGTCGAGTTCACGCCCAAGGCGCTGGAGTTGATCGCCCAGCGCGCCCTCAAGCGCGACACCGGCGCCCGCGCCCTGCGGGCGGTCTGCGAGGAGATCATGCTCGACCTGATGTACCGCCTGCCGGATGAGGGCCAGAACGGCAAGTACACGATCACCGACGACGTGGTCGAGGGCCGGCGGAATTTGTTCGAATTGAAGCAGGAACCCGCCCCGCGGCGGAAGGAATCGGCGTAGTTTGCGATCGGCGTAGTGGTCGCGAAGACGCGAAGTAGAATGTAGAGAGAGGCACGACCGCGAGGTCGTGCCTCTTTTCGTTGGGTCGTCGGAGCGCAGTCTCGGTAGGATAAGGGGATGAAGCTCGACCGCTCGAAGGCGCCGCCGGCGTACCCGAAGCCCGTGTCGAACCCGCTCCAGCGGATGGCCGCGCGCGAGGGGAACGAACTGCAACGGCGCATCACGACGCGGGCGAACTTCAACCTGTATTCGCCGCTGGGTCACGTCTACCTGTTCGGCGCGCTTGCGCTATTAGCGTATGTCGTAGCCCTGGTCGTCTACCATCTCGTCACAGAGCCGATCCCTGCGAACTGGGCCCGGTGGGACAACCTCCTCTTGGCGGCGTCGGGCGTCATCGGGCTTTCGGTGTTTCCGACGGTTCTGATGATGATGTACTTCAAACACCGCCGGATCACGTGGATGTCGCAGGGGCGGTGCCCGAAGTGCGGGTACGACTGCCGGGCGTCGGTCGACGCGGGCCGGTGCCCGGAGTGCGGGCGGGCGTTCGGCGGGTGAGGAGGGGTCAGGTCAGGCGAACTTCAGGTTGGACAGGTGGGGGTCGAGGAGGATCAGACCGGTCTTGGCCTCGAACTCGTTGATGACTTCGCTCGCGCGGGGCCAGTAGGAGCCAAACCGTTCAACGACATCGGCGTGATGTTGTTCCCAGACCTCGTCGGGGAAGTCGGGGACCTCGTCAAGAAGGTAAGCGGACGCGAAGTCCAGTAGGTAGGGCGGTGCGACCGTCGACATTTCCACCGCGAGGAGTTCGTCATCGTGCCGGATCAGGAGCGGCACGCGATGGCCGCAGACCTCGCGAACATTTTGCTCTTGTATGATGATGTACGCTCGGCGTTCACGATGGTAGGCTTCGTCCTGCCAGGTGTAGAAGAACTTCACCGCGTTCCGTCGCGATGTCGAATAAACCGCACCGTTAGCACCCGCGCCGAGCTGCGAGCCGAAACTTATCTGGTAACGGTCGGCGTATGCCGCCAATCGCGAGGCTTCGATGTCCATGCCTGCCTCCCCACCGATCATCTCGCCATTTTCCGCCACGGTCACGCTTACGATTGTGGTCGACGGACGGTCATACGAGCTCGCAGAAGTCGGCTCGAGTACGGCGGTGTTGCGACGCGCGGCGCCGGTGCGCAATGGGCCGGCATCGGTCATCGTAATGATCGATGGCCAGAGCACCAGCAGCAGGGTGGAGATTGTCGGCCAAGCGGACGACGGGCGGACCCTCTCTCTTACCGAGTAATCGTTGGGGAAGTGTAGAAACAGCAGAGCGGGGCACGACCGTATGGCCGTGCCCCGCTCATCTTGCTACCGGCACGTCGATACCCGCCCAGCGCCGCTCGACGCGCCGGGCAAGCCCGGCGGCTACAAGAGGTCATCCCGGGTCGCCGTCGCGCCCGCGATCACTCCACCACCAACTCCGCCTCCAGCGCGATCGGGTTCGCCAGGTTGAACCGGTTCGGGCTCGTCGCCATCACCAGCTCGTGGATCTTCCGCATCTGCTCGGGCGTGCCGTCGCCCTTGATGTGCACCGTGTAGCGGATCTTGTCGTACCCGGCGGGCACCGCCCGGCTGATGCCGAGGAACCCGCGGAGGTCGATGCTGCCCTCGGAGCGGATGCGCAGCGACTCGAGCTTCACGCCGTAGAGCGACGCGCCGGCGACGTACCCGACGGTCATGCACGCGTTGAGCGCGCCGAGCAGGTACTCCTGGGGGTTGGGGGCGGTGTTGGTGCCGAGCAGCTGCGTCGGCTCGTCGGTGACGAACTCGAACGGCCGGTCGACCCACTGGCCGCCCAGCTCGCACCCGGCGACGCGGGTGCGCGACTGGGTCCCGCCGAGCCAGTCGGTGTCGACGGCCCAGCGGGTCTGGCCGCCGGCGGGCGCGGCGCGGACGGCCTCGATCGTCTGGCGGAGGGCGGCGACGTCGATCCCGTTGATCGGCGAGCGCGCCGTGTCGGGGGTCGCCGGGGTCGAGGGGCGGACGGTGGACTGCGTTGCGGTGCTCATGGTCTGTTTCCTTTCGTGCTCGGCGGGCTCCGGCGGGTCACGCGACCGGGCCGATGCCTCACCTTCGACGAAGACCATACGGCCGCCACCCGGCCGTTCGCAGTGTACTCAAGGTCACCTAGTGGTTGACTTGTGGTAAACCCCGGCTTGGAATGTTCGGGCCGCGCCGGCCGTTCCCAACGGTGGAATTCCCGATGACGACCACGACCCCCACGACGCCCTGCCCCCCGACGCGCAAACTCTCGGCCGCCGAGTTGTTCGGCGTGCGCAGCGTCGCCAAGAACGCGCGCGACCGCCTGCTCGATACCGCGATCGACCTGTTTTACGCCCACGGCTTCCACGCGGTCGGGCTGGACCGCGTGCTGGCCGAGACCGGCGTGACCAAGACGACGTTCTACAAGCACTTCGAGAGCAAGGACGACCTGGTCGTGGCGGCGATCGAGCGGCGCGACGAGTGGGAGCGCGGGGCGTGGGGGCGGGCGATCGGCAAACTCGCCGGCGACGACCCCCGCGCGCGGCTCGTCGCCCTCTTCGACGTGCTCGACGTGTGGTTCAACGACCCGTCGTTCGGGGGCTGCATCTTCATCAACGCGGCCGCCGAGTTCGCCGACCCGCGCGACCCCGCCCACCAGGTGGCGGCGGCGCACAAGCGGCGGGCCCGCGACGACTTCCGCGACCTCGCCAGGGCCGCCGGCGCGACCGACCCGGAGGCGCTCGCCGACCAGTACACGGCCCTGTTCGAGGGCACGCTGATCATGCGCCACGTGCACGGCCGGAACGACGCGGCCCGCGTGATTAAGCCGGTGATCGAGCGGCTGATCGAGGCGTTCATCCCGGCGCGGGTGTGAGGGAGGCGGGAATGGGCCAGGGTCCGTCCGAGTCGCCCTTGGCTGCGGAGCGGCTAACCCTCGGCTGCTCGGTGGCTCTCTGGCGATTGACGCGCCGGGCGCGGTATCATCCGCGCCCATGGTCAGACACCTCACCGCGCTGCTCGCCCTGGTGTTCCCCGTGCTCGCGTTCGCCGCGGACGCGCCGCCGAACATTCTTTACATCATGTCGGACGACCACGCGTCGCACGCGATCTCGGCGTACGGGTCGAAGATCAACAAGACGCCGAACCTCGACCGGCTGGCGCGGGAGGGGATCCGGTTCGACAACGCGTTCGTGACCAACGCGCTGTGCGGCCCCTCGCGGGCGTGTCTGCTGACGGGGAAGTACTCGCATTTGAACGGCTTCCCCGACAACCGGAACAACGCCAAGTTCGACGGCAGCCAGCAGACGTTCAACAAGCTGCTCGGGAAGGCCGGCTATCAGACGGCCGTCGTCGGCAAGTGGCACCTCGGGTCGGACCCCGTCGGGTTCGACCACTGGGACATCATGCCGGGCCAGGGGCGGTATCACGACCCGATCTTTCTGACCAACGGCCAGCGGAACGTGGTCAAGGGTTACGTGACGGACGTGATCACCGACAAGGTGATCGAGCGGTTGGAGAAGCGCGACAAGTCCAAGCCGTTCTGCTTCCTGTACCACCACAAGGCCCCGCACCGGGCGTGGGAGCCCGACGACAAGCACGCGAAGATGTACGAGGACGGCGACATCCCCCTGCCCGAGACGTTCTGGGACGACTACAAGAACCGCGGGACGGCGGCGAAGGACCAGGACATGAGCGTCGCCAAGACGCTGACGAAGACGGACCTGAAGATCGACCCGCCGGCGGGGCTGACCGGGGAGAAGCTCGTCGAGTGGAAGTATCAGCGGTACATCAAGGACTACCTGCGCGTCGTGGCGAGCGTCGACGACAACGTGGGGCGCGTGCTGGATTACCTCGACAAAACCGGGCTCGCCCAGAACACGATCGTGATCTACACGGCGGACAACGGGTTCTTCCTCGGGGACCACGGGTGGTTCGACAAGCGGTTCATGTACGAGCAGAGCATGCGCGTGCCGCTCATGATCCGGTACCCGGGCAAGATCAAGGCGGGGAGCGTCGCGAAGGAGCTGGTGAACAACGTGGACTTCGCCCCGACGTTCCTCGACTACGCGGGCGTGAAGGTCCCCGAGGACATGCAGGGGCGGAGCATGCGGCCGATCCTGGAGGGCCAGACGCCGGCCGATTGGCGGAAGAGCATCTACTACCGGTACTACGAGTTCCCCCAGCCGCACCACGTGCACCCGCATTACGGGATCCGGACGGACCGGTACAAGCTGATCTTCTTCAACACGCTCAACGAGTGGGAGATGTACGACCTTGAGAAGGACCCGAACGAGATGAAGAACGTCTACCTCGCGCCGGACTACTCGGAGGTGCGGGACCGGCTGACCAAGGAGCTGGAGCGGGTGAAGGCGGACCTCAAGGACACGGCGAAGTAAGGGGTTTCGGACGGGCGGCGCCGTCCCGCGTGCTCCACCGTCTTTTCCACTCAGTTATCCCCCTGCCCGGCCGGTATGCGTGTCGCGTCATACCCAGTGCCCGGCTGTACTTAGGAAAATCCACTTCGAACGTCCGAATAGTTATCCACAAGCTTTCCCCATCGATTCACGAGGTCCCATCTAAGTTTTCCAAGGGGGCGCCAACAGAAGTCGTGCATGGCGTCGTAACTCGCAGAGGAGATCCCATGAGCACGACCCGAAGCGAAGTCCGTCCGGAACTCGACCGCGATTTCAACCTCCCGAGTTCGCACGCGAAGGCGGCGACAATCTCGGGGTGGCTGGCGGTCGTCTCGCCGTTCGTGCTGGCGCTGTGCATATGGGGGGCGGTGAAGGGCGGGCAGAACGGCGCGTCCGGGGCGGCGCGGGCGTGGTTCGGGGTGGCGGTCGCCGGGTGCTGCGTGTTCGGGATCGCGCTGATCGCGGCGCCGATGATCTACTGGTCGTGCGCGAGCGACGCGGCGCGGGTGCGGGCGTTCCGCAAGGGGCTGCGGGACGGCAAATACCTGGTGCGGTGGCGGTACGACGAGGCGCAGTGGCGGGCGTTCAAGGGGCACGTGTTCAAAACCAAGTGGGCCCGGCGGTGGGATCTGATCTGGATCGGCATACTGATGGTCGCCACGCCGATCGTCGCCGGGATGGCGGTGAACGGGGCGGCGGAAACGTGGGACACGCCCGCGCAGCGGGCCGACCGCCGGTCGACGGCGGTGTTCGTCATCCTCGTGATCGAGGCGGCGCTGGTCTTCGCCGCGGGTCTGTGCGAGCTGGCCCGGCGGACGTGGCAAAAGCGCCTGGAAGGGAACTCGGTCACGGTGATCGGGACGCTGTGCGCGTTCGCGAACGGGCACTGGATCCTGTGGGGGACGGCCGGGCGGCTGTTGACGGGGGTGACGGTCGTGGGCGGGACGGACGGGACGCCGACGCGCCTGGCGATCACCACGAACAACGGCAACGTCGACACGGTCGAGGAGGTGCTGGTCCCGGACGGCCAGCGCGAGCTCGCGGAGAAGGTGGCGGCGGCAGTCAGCGCGGCCCCGAAGACGGGCGGCGGGCTGGTGGCGGCGGGGAACGTCATGCAGGGGCTCGTCTCGATCCTGCGAATGTTCCGGTAGGGCGCGCCGCTCACGGCTGGGCGTCGGGCAGCATCACGCTGTAGTCGTTGTTCCACAGGCGGTTTAGGTGGGCCTTTTCGGGCGTGTTGGGGGCGATCAACTCGGCGTGGTCGCGGCGCTCGACGTGACCGTCGCAGAACAGGACGTTGGCGCCGCCATTGTGGGGGGCGCCGGGGTGCTCGGCGGGGTTGTTGGGGTCGATCGAGAAGTCCCACGTGCCGTCGGCGTTGGAGTCGGCGAGGGCGATCATCTCGGCGGCGCGGCGGACGCGACCGCGGGCCATTTCCCTCATGCCGACGAATCGCTTGTCGAGATCGCCGCCGAGTCCCTTTTGGCGGGAGGTGCCGTACGGCGGGCCCTGGAGGGGTGATGAGCCCCAGTCGTTGTAGCCGTAGGAAAACCGGACGGTAATGAGGAGCAGGCGCTCCCCGGGCAGGTAGCCGAAGCCGGCGTCGGCGGGCAGGGCGAAGTGCGGACCGGTGCCGAACGCGGGCTCCCACTGGAGGTCGGAATCACGGGCGGGGCAGTGGAACATGGCCAGGCCACGGGCGTCGGTGGCGGACAGGCCCAGGGCGCCGCGGACGCGCGTCGGCCAGGCGGCGAAGATGACCTCGTCGCGGAGGACGCAGCTCCCGGGGTAGTAGCGGTGCTGGTCGACGTAGAGCTGCAGGCCGATGCCGAGCTGGCGGAGGTTGCTGGCGCAGGCGACCTGCTGGGCGGCGGCGCGGCCGCGGGCGAGGGAGGGGAGGAGAATGCCGATCAGCAGCGCGATGATCCCGATCACGACGAGGAGCTCGACGAGGGTGAACGCGGGCGCCGGGCTTTGAGGCCGGCCGCGTATGTCGCGAATGACGACACCATCGAGTGACATGTGGACCTCGCGGCCGAGGGCCGTGCCCTGTGCCCGGTCTGTTGTCGACTCCCGTCCCGACGTGAAACTGGGCGAATTGTAACGGCTGCACGGGGTGCAGTAAGAGAAAATCTAGGTTTCCGGGGCGTTGAGGAAGGGGCCTTACATTCGGCCGGCCATGACGCCCGGCGCGCGAGAGCGGGCTCGGATCTCGCGAAATCGGGTCATCGGGTGACGGGAATGACGGTCCGCCTGCCCCTTCTGGACGCCGAACGATCCGGCGGTCGATGAATCCGGTATTAAGGGGACCGCCCGCGGTGCGCGCGGCGGGAGTCTCGGGTCACGCAGAGGAGCACCGAATGCAGTTGGGCCGACAGTCGGATGGTCGCGGGGGGCGGGTCGCGGGTCTTGAGACGCTCGAGAACCGGTGCCTGTTGAGCGCGTCTGCGGGGGTCTCCGGCGGCGCGCCGGTCGTCGCGCAACCGGCGGCGGTGCGCGCGACGCCGATGGCGGGGACGCCGACGCTGACCGTCGCCGACCGGCAGGAGCTGCTGGCGAACTGGATCGGGCCCAACGCGGCGGCGTTGCAGTCGTACCTGACGAGCGGCAACACGGCGGCGTTCGACGCCGAGCTGCTCAACTACATGAAGACGCGGACGAACCGGCACTACCTGTTCGACCCCGCCGACGCGACGGGGATCATCAACTTCATCAACGCCGACGGCGGGCTGGTCAACCAGAAGAACGGCAAGATCGGCCGGGCGAACAACATCGTCAGCCACCTGTTCCCGGAGTTGGTGAACTCGTCGACCTACACCGTGCAGCTCCCGACGAACATCGACTGGCTCAACCAGCCGGCGACGACGACGAACACGGAATTCCGGTACACGCTCAACCGCCACTTCTTCTGGAACGATTTGGCGATGGCATACCGGTTCACGGGGAGCTCAACGTACATCAACGAGCTGCGCAGCCAACTGGACTCGTGGAGCCGGCAGTACACGCGGCTGGCGAACCCCGACGACTGGATCAAGGACACGGTGCGCCCGAAGTGGGACCTGTTCACGACGGCCGAGCGGACGAAGAACTGGCTGTACGCGTACCACATGGTGCTGGGCACCGGCGGGTGGGACGCGTACTCGAACACGATGTTCCTGCACCGCACGCTGGTGCAGGGCGACTTCATGAACCGGACGACCAAGCTGTACGAGCTGACGAGCAACAAGGCGGTCGGGCACTGGACGGCGCTGACGACGGTCGGGCTGATGTTCCCGGAGTTCAAGAACGCGGCGGCGTGGCAGGCCAAGGGGACGACGCAGATGTTCAACGCGATGGCGGCGCAGTTCCGCCCGGACGGCGTGCACTACGAGCAGTCGCCGGGCTACCACGGCGGGGCGATGGGCGGGTTCTTCGACGTGTACCGGCTGAGCGCCGAGAACGGGCAGCCGTGGGGCGACAAGGCGGTGCGCCGGCTGCGCGGGATCATCGAAGCGTTCTATCAACTGCTGTCGCCGGACGGCACGCAGGCGGCCCTGTCGGACACGTACCGGTCGACGGGGAGCACGTTCTTCAGCCGGGCGTCGCTGCTATTGGGCGATTCGCGGTGGCCCAAGAGCCGGCCGCGGCTGGATGACGTGTGGCAGCTCGGGACGGCGCTGGCGTCGCAGTTGGTCAGCGCGCCGACGACGCCGACGAGCTTGCCCGGCCGCGGGAGCACGGCGTACTTCGGCGACTCCGGTTACTACATCTCGCGCACGGGGGACGACAGCGACGCGCGGCAGCTCATCTTCGACGCGGGGCCCAAGGGCGGCGACCACGGGCACTTCGATCTGCTCAACTTCGAGCTGTACGGGTACGGCAAGCCGCTGATTTCCGACCCCGGCCTGCTCAGCTATAGCGCGAGCTACGCCACCGAGCGGGCGGCGATCATCTCGACGCCGGCGCATAACACGATCAGCATCGACGGCCTGTCGCACGCGGCCAGCGAGCTGTCCAAGAGCGCGAAGCTGACGATGTGGGTTCGGCGGAACGGCGGGACGCAGATGGCGGCGACGCACTACGCGTACACGGGGTTCAAGGGCTCGCCGGTGGTCGCGCGGGCCATCTTCCACAACCGCGGCGACATGTTTGTGATTACCGACTGGGGCAGCGCGAGCGCGACGCACACGTACACGCAGACGTTCAACCTGTCGACGAGCAACACGACCAAGTTCAGCGGCGGGCAGATCCGCACGGCCACGGGCACGGGCGACGTGATGCTGGTGCCGGTGCTGCTGCCGGGGCAGACGGTGTCAGCCAAATACGCGACGCTGTCGAACGGCGCGCCGCCGAGCGGCAGTGCGCAGGGCTTGCGGTTCACGGTGAGCGGCGCCGGCAAGAGCGCGCTGCTGACGACAGTGGCGGTGACGTTCGACAACGGGGCGGTGCCGACGGTGAGCGCGAGCTGGTTCCGAATGCCGACGGCGACCAAGTCGGGGATCGTGCGGGTGACGGTGAACGGCGTGACGACGGACGTGTTCATGGCGCAGCCGGATTTGGCGATCGCCGCGGCGCCGGCGGCGGCGAAGGCGGCCGAGCCGATGGTGGCGCGGCTGCCGGTGGCGGTCGCGGCGGGGGCGTTCTCGAAGAAGGTGGTGGAGGACGCGGCGGTTTGGGAGTGAGGTGATCCACGCCGACTCCTGTGAGGTCGGATTGCACCGGGAGGTGCGTCCCGTAGCTCAACATTCCGATGTTGAGAGAAAGGGGGGTCGCGCGCCCTTGCGCGAACCACCGGCTCAGGAGATTGGACGCCGCTCCTCAACATCGGAATGTTGAGCGACTTGATCCCGCTGCGCGGGAATCCGACTCCACAGGAGTCGGCGTGGAAGAACTGACACGGGCGCGCTGCGTACCATGAGGGGGACTGCCCTCTTCCAAATGTGAGATGGATCGCGTCGTCGCGCTCGCGATTGGCGTTGTCCGTACAGGACCCTTACAATGAAAGGCTTGGCTGGGTCACGTGGTGTCTGCGTGCCTTGATGAAGGGGACGCGCCTTTCTCGGGAAGTTCATCCGATGAGCAATGACCTGAAGTCGATTCGCATCCGGGGGGCGCGGGAGCACAACCTCAAGAACATCGACGTGGAGATCCCGCGCGACCAGCTTGTCGTCATTACGGGCTTGAGCGGTTCCGGCAAGAGCACGCTGGCGTTCGACACGATCTTTGCCGAGGGGCAGCGGAAGTACATGGAGTCCCTCTCCACGTACGCGCGGCAGTTTTTGGACCAGTTGCAGAAGCCGGAGCTGGACGAGATCCACGGGCTGCCGCCGACGATCGCGATCGAGCAGCGGGGGTCATCGCACAACCCGCGGTCGACGGTGGCGACGACGACGGAGATCTACGACTATTTGCGCGTGCTGTTCGCGCGGGCGGGGACGCCGCACTGCTGGAAGTGCGGGCGGGAGATCGCGAGCCAGTCGGCGAGCCAGATCGTCGAGGCCGTGATGAAGTACCCGACGGGGGCGAAGATGATGATCCTCGCGCCGATGGTGCGCGGGCAGAAGGGGGAGCACAAGGAGCTGTTCCCGGCGCTGCACAAGCAGGGGTTCGTGCGGGCGCGGGTGGACGGGGAGATCATCGAGCTGTCGACGCCGGCGAGTTTTCCGACACTGAAGAAGACGTTCGCGCACACGATCGACGTGGTGGTGGACCGGGTGGTGGTGAAGGCGGAGGTGCGGAGCCGGATCGCCGACTCGGTGGAGACGGCCTTGCGCCTCTCGCAGGGGATGGTCGTGATCGCGACGCAGGACGAGGGCGGGAAGTGGGTGGATCAGATGTTCAGCGAGAAGTTCGCGTGTCCGGATCACCCGGAGGTGAGCTTGCCGGAGCTCGAGCCGCGGCTGTTCTCGTTTAACAGTCCGCACGGGGCGTGCCCGAGCTGCCACGGGCTGGGCACGGTGTTCGAGTTCGACCCGGACCTGGTGGTGCCGGACGAGTCGGTGTCGCTGGAGAACGGGGCGATCGAGGCGTGGCGGAAGAACGGCAAGCGGATGAACGTGTTTTACGCGCGGGTGCTGCGCACGTTCTGCCGGGACTTCGGGTTCGGGTACTCGGCCCCGTTCAAGGACATGCCGAAGAAGCTGCGCGAGGTCCTGATGCACGGGACCGAGGCCAAGGGCGACAACGGGACGGGCACGCACTTCGAGGGCGTGATCCCGAGCCTGCAGCGTCGGTTCGAGACGACCGAGAGCGAGTGGGTGAAGAGCCGCCTGCACCAGTACATGAGCGAGCAGCCGTGCGAGACGTGCCACGGGACGCGGCTGAAGCAGGAGGCGATGGCGGTGCGGATCCGTGGCGTGGGCTACCAGCCCGCGAGTCAACAATCTGAGTCCGTTGATGCCCCCGCCAAGAACGGCAACGGCAGGAAGAAGGCCGCGAAGAACGGCGCGGACGGAGCCTCGCCCTCCCCCGTCCAACTCCCCGGCCTGTCGATCCACGACGTGACGACGTTGTCGGTCGCCAAGGCCAAGGCGTTTTTCGAGAGTCTGACCCTCTCGACCGAGGGCGCGGTGATCGCCGAGCCGATCGTCCGGGAAATCAAGTCTCGGCTGGGGTTCATGGTGGACGTGGGGCTGGGGTACCTGACGCTTGACCGGAAGACGGGAAGTTTGTCGGGCGGCGAGGCGCAGCGGATCCGGCTGGCGACGCAGGTGGGGTCGGGGCTGGTGGGCGTGTGCTACGTACTGGATGAGCCGACCATCGGCCTGCACCAGCGCGACAACACCCGGCTGATCCGCACGCTGCTGCGGCTGCGCGACCTGGGCAACACGGTGCTGATGGTCGAGCACGATGAGGACTGCATCCGGGCGGCAGATTACCTGGTGGACATCGGCCCGGGCGCCGGCGCCCACGGCGGGAACGTGATGTGCGCGGGGCCGACGCAGAAGCTGATCGGGGCCGCGGCGGCGGTGGACGCGGAGCGGCTGGGGCTGGCGAAGGCGCGGCCCGGCGCGTCGGTGGCGGGGTGGCCGGTGCTCGGGACGCCGAAGGAGTCGTCGACGGTGCAGTACCTCGTGGGCGACTGCGCGATCACGAGCCCGTGCGAGCGGCGCGAGCTCGACCCGGACAAGGAGTGCCTGGAGATCAAGGGGTGCAAGGAGAACAACCTCAAGAACGTGGACGTGCGGATCCCGCTGGGCGGGCTGGTGCTGGTGACGGGCGTGTCGGGCAGCGGCAAGAGCACGCTGGTGAACCAAACGCTGCTGCCGGCGCTCAAGCGGAAGCTCCTGGGCTCGAAGGTCAAGGCGGGCGAGCACAAGGCGCTCAGCGGGACGAACAAGGTCGACAAGGTCATCGAGATCGACCAGAGCCCGATCGGGCGGACGCCGCGGAGCAACCCGGCGACGTACACGGGCGTGTTCGACGAGATCCGCAAGGTGTTCGCGCTGACGCGCGAGTCGAAGGTGCGCGGGTACGAGAACGGGCGGTTCAGCTTCAACGTCAAGGGCGGGCGGTGCGAGAGCTGCCAGGGGCAGGGGACGAAGGTGATCGAGATGCACTTTTTGCCGGACGTGTACGTCCAGTGCGAGGTGTGCAAGGGCAAGCGGTACAACGCCGAGACGCTGGAAATTCACTACCGCGGGAAGAGCATCGCGGACGTGCTGGACATGACGGTGGAGGAGTCGCTGGCGTTCTTCGAATCGCACCCGAAGAGCAAGCAGATGCTGCAGGCGCTGTTCGACGTGGGGCTGGGCTACGTGAAGCTCGGGCAGCCGTCGACCCAGTTGTCGGGCGGCGAGGCGCAGCGCGTGAAGCTGGCGAGCGAGCTCGGAAAGACGCCGACGGGCCACACGCTGTACGTGCTCGACGAGCCGACGACGGGCCTGCACTTCGCGGACATCCACAACCTGATGGGCGTGTTGAACCGCCTGACGGATCTCGGCAATACGGTGCTGGTGATCGAGCACAACCTGGACGTGATCAAGTGCGCGGACTGGATCATCGACATGGGCCCGGAGGGCGGGGACGGCGGCGGCACGGTGGTGGCGGCGGGCCGGCCGGAGGACGTGTGCGACGTGGCGGGGAGCTACACGGCGGAGTATCTGCGGCCGAAGCTCGAGCACGACCGGCTGCTGGCGGCGCGCGGGGTGCCGGGGTGCGAGAAGGTGGGGGTGTGAGAGACGAGCGTTGTTACACCGTGGCGACGCGCGCCTGCGGCGCGATCGCCGGCGTCGCCCGCCGGCGGCCCAGGATCATCGCCGTGGCGATCATCAGCGCGGCGTACGGCGCGAAGATCGCGAAGCCGTGTTGGCCGGCGAGGAAGGCGAACGGGACCCAGCGGAGGTGCTTCATGGCCGGGGGCGGTTGTATCACGGGGCTTGAGCGGGGCGGATACGGAATCGTGGCAAACGACAGGCGCGCGCGGTGGGGGTGGGCGGGTCGTGCGGCTTGGGAGGGAGGAATAGCCGGGCGAACGCAGGGCGGTGGTAAGCGCGGGAATCTGTTCCGGCGAATGGCGCGGCAGCGGCGGCAGGCTGGAATGGCATCGCCGCGCCGCCGTCACATTTGCCGCGGCGGTCTGTGGGATTGCGCTCGTGAAACAACTGGGCCGCGCGGGGTGCGTGACGGCGTTCATCGCCTTCGCGGCAGTGGCGACGGTGGTGATGTGGTTTCCTTGAGGAATTGCCGGCGTGCGGGGGCCATCGGCGACCGGCAATCCAGTTGACATCCTCCCCCCCACCCCCTATCTCTTCGGTCACGCTTTTTCCGAGGGAAATGATCATGGACAAGGTTCGCTTCGGGGTGATCGGTCTGGGCAACATGGGGAGCCACCACGTCGCGTCGATGGACTCGATCGACGGGGCGGTGCTCGCCGCCGTGTGCGACGCTAACCCCGCCGCGTGCGACCGGGTCGCCGCCAAGTTCCCCAACGTCGCCAAGTTCGGGAAGTACGAAGACCTGCTCGCCTCGGGCACGTGCGACGCGATCCTGATCGCGACCCCGCACTTCCAGCACCCGGTCATCACGGATGCGGCGTTCGCCAAGGGCATCCACGTGCTCTCGGAGAAGCCCGTCGCGGTCCGCGTGTCGGACGCGCGCCGCACCAACGAGCTGCACAAGAAGTACCCGCAGCTCAAGTACAGCCTGATGTTCCAGACGCGTACGTTCCCGATCTACCAGAAGATCAAACAGCTGATCGACGACGGCGAGTTGGGCTCCGAGGTCACCCGCATCACCTGGATCGCCACCAACTGGTTCCGCACCTGGACCTACTACGCCCTGGGCGGATGGCGCGGCACGTGGTCCGGCGAGGGCGGGGGCGTCCTGATCAACCAGAACCCCCACAACTTCGACCTCTTCCAGTGGCTCCCGGGCATGATGCCGTCGCGCGTCACCGCCATCGCGAACCTCGGCAAGCACCACCCGATCGAAGTCGAAGACGAAGTCTCCGCCATCTTCGAGTACCCCAACGGCGCGACCGGCCACTTCATCACCTCGACCGGCGAGGCGCCCGGCACCGACCGCCTGGAGATCTGCGGCGACCGCGGCAAGGTCGTCTGCGAGAACGGCAAGCTCAAGCTCTTCCAGACCCGCAAGTCCGTCCGCCAGACCCGCGAAACAAGCAAGGAAGCTTTCGCCGTCATGGACACCTGGGAGATCGACCTCCCCGTCCCGCCGACGCCCGCGATGGCCCACAAGACCGTCACCCAGAACTTCGTCAACGCGATCCTGAAGAACGAGCCGCTGATCGCCGCGGGCGAAGAGGGCATCAAGGGCCTGGAGATCGGCAACGCGATGCTGATGGCCGGCGTGACGCGCAAGGCCGTCGACCTGCCCATGGACGCCGAGGCCTACGACGCGCTGCTGAAGGACCTGGAGAAGCAGTACGGAGGGCGGAAGACGCTGACGGCGCCGGTCGACGCAGTGGTGGACATGAACGCGTCGTTCAAGAAGTGACGACGAGGGGCGTGGTACGCGGCGCGATTCACCCCATTTCCACCACCCACACCCCGTCCACCCCACCGATCGCCGCCCGCGTCAAATTCACCCACGCCCCGCACCGGTCCAGGACAACGCTGTCCGCCGAAGCGACCACCGCGTCGCCGGCCATGCCGATCACCTTGTCGGGGTCCGGCACGAGCTCGACGCGCCACGGGCGGACCGCCTCGATCATGACCTTGAGCCGTCCGCTGTTCGACACGGGCGCGTCGAGGTACCACGTGACCTCGGCGGGCCCGGCCGCGTCGAGTACCGCCGCCACGCGCTCGATCGCCGGTCGGGTTTCCTCGACCCGACGCCAGGTGCCGTGCATGCTCGCCAGATCGCGCCACGCGCCGTCGCGGCCGACGATGATGACGCCGCCCGCCATCGCCGCCTCGATCGTGGTCAGCACGTTGTACCCGTCGACCAGCAGGCGCCGGCCGCGAAGTTGATCGACCGTCAATTCGCGCGACCGCCGATCGGCACCGGCGGCGTCCGTGCAGGTCGAGCGCATGACCGCGGTCCGCTGACGGGCGTCCAGGCCGTACCGATCGCCGACGATTTTCTGGGCCGACGGGCTGGCGTACCCGCGCGACAGGAGCCACGCGAGATCGGAGACGGCCGCGCGTAAGGCGGGTAACCGTTCGGCGGCGAACAGGCCGGCGTCCTGGGGGTGCGGCCCGCGATGTTTACGCTCGTCCGACATGCGAAAGTCGATCATCGCAGGGGCGGGTAAAGTGGTACAATGTCAGACCGCATCCCTCACCCCCTGCGGTGCGAATCCGACTCCGCAGGAGTCGGCGTGGACATCGATCATCACAACGGAGGACCTTCATGCGACCCTACCTGCTCCCCCTGACGATCCTCGCCCTGACGCTCGGGCTCATCCTGATCAATCGCGTCACCGCCGACGAGCCGAAGAAGGACGCCCCGAAGGCCGACGAACCGGCCGAGAAGATTGAGAAGGTGACCAAGACGGACGAGGAGTGGAAGAAGCAGCTCGACCCGCTCGAGTACAAAGTGCTCCGGGAGAAGGGCACGGAGCGTGCGTTCACCGGCCGGTACCACGACAGCAAGGAGAAGGGGATTTACGCGTGCGCCGGGTGCGGGCTGGAGCTGTTCTCGTCGGACACCAAGTTCGAGTCGGGCACGGGATGGCCGAGCTTCTGGCAGCCGATCAAGCCGACGCGCGTGAAGGATATCAAAGACGAGTCGCACGGGATGGTGCGCGTGGAGACGGTGTGCGCGCGGTGCGGCGGGCACCTGGGCCACGTGTTCGAGGACGGGCCCAAGCCGACGGGGCTGCGGTACTGCATGAACGGGACGGCGCTGAAGTTCAAGAAGGCGGACGAGAAGAAGTAGCGGCGGTCACTCGGTCTCGACTCTCGCGTCGGCTGGCGGCGGGGGCGGCGGCGGGAACTCCACCTCGGCGAAGATTTCCGCCAGCGGCAGTTCGATCCCCAGGCTCTGCAGGCGGACGATGCCCTCGCGTCCCGCGATGGGTGTGAACAGCCACGCGCCGCCTCCTTGCCGAAGGAACACCTCAATTCGCGGCTGGTCGGAAGTGACGAGCACGTATTCTTCGAGCGACGGGATGTCCCGGTAGGCGTCGAACTTCTCGCGGCGGTCGTACGCTTCGGTCGACGGTGAGAGCACCTCGACGACGACGCGCGGGTTGAGCACGGACCGTCGGCCCCCGTCCGCCGGGTCGAAATCGGGCGGGCCGCACACGACCATCGCGTCGGGGTACATGTACCGCGCGCGGCGCGCGATCCGCACACGCAAGTTGCTCTCGAGCGCCCGGCACGGCTTGCCCTTGAGGGCGTTCCTGAGCTCACCGAGCACGTTCGTGGTGATCAGGCTGTGCTCGTACGTCCCCCCGCCCATCGCGAGGATCTCGCCGTCGCGGTACTCGTGCCGCTCGGACGAATCGTTCTCGATCCGGAGGTATTCCTCGACCGTGACGGACCGCGATTTCTCGGCGGGCAGGCCCATGGCTTGATTGTACCATGCGGCCACCACCGGGCCTCACCCCTCATACCCCACCACCGCGACCCCCAGCTTGTCCGCCAATTCGAGCACCTTTTCCTTCTCGAGCAGGATCGTCTTCCCCACCTCCACGACCAAACACCCGCCCTTGTTCGCGGCCAGCTTTTCGATCGTCGTCGTCCCGACGGATGGCACGTCCATCCGCATGTCCTGGTTCGTGTTGGCGACCTTCACGAGCGTCCACCCGCCGACCTTGCAGTACTGGCCGGCGCGTTCGATCATCGCGTTGGTGCCCTCGACGGCCTCGACGGCGATCACGTCCTTGTCCAGCACCGCCAGCGCCTGGCCGATGTCGAGCTTCGAGATCGTCCGGCACAATTCCCAGCCGAATTTCACGTCGTCCCATTGTTTGGCGGTCGGCTGGCGCCGGCCCATGACGCCGGGCGTGGCGAGCTGGTCCTGGCAGTAGCGGGTGGAGTCGATCAAGGTGATGCCTTCCTTCGCGAGCTCGTCGGCGACGGCCCGGAGCACGGCCCCGTCGCGCTTGTCGCGCCGCAGGCGCGTGAACCAGATCCGCAGCGTCCGCAAATCGGGAATGTACTGGAAGTACCGCCAGCGCGAGTACATCTTCGCCTTGCGGACCCGGCCGACCATGATGGCCTCGGTGCACCCGTGCTTGCGGAGGGTGCGGATCCACTGGCCGAGGCGCAGGACGCCGACGGACTTGTAGACGTCGCACTCGGCGGGCAACTCGTCGGACGCGCTGCCGGCGAACCCGGTGCAGACGACCTTCCGGCCCGCGGCCCGCGCGCCGCGCGCGACCAGGAGCGGGAAGACGCCTTCGCCGGCGATCAGTCCGAGGGGTGCCATCTGCGGGCGGATGATATCACGCGACCGCGGGTGCTTCACGCGGCCCCAGAATTGTGCTGCGCGACGCAGTTGCTAGTGTACACTATCCATCAGACGTGCCCGCCCGTACGCGCTCTTGCCCGGAGGACCCCCGTGCCCCCTCGCCTCCCCCTCGCGGTCGTGCTGTCGTTGCTTTGCGCCGGCGTGTCGGGCTGCGCATCCTACAGCGGGGGTGAGGGGGCGACGCAGCGGGTCTTCATCGGCTCCACGCCGCCGGGCGCCGGCGTTGCGGTCGACGGCGTGCCGTGCGGGGTCACCCCGACGCGCGTCGACCTCGATCGCGCCGCCGAGCACGACCTCCGCCTGACGCTCGCCGGTTACGAACCACACGACCGACGACTGCGGCCGGGCGTGCGCGCGGGATTCTACGGCAACCTGCTCCTTCTGGGCGGCGCGCCGGTCGGGATGCTGTTCGACGTCCTCGGCGGCGGCTGGAAGGGATTCGACGGTGAGATCTCGGTCGAACTGGTTCGACTGCGTCGATGAGCCGGCGGTCGACCGTCACGCCGCGGCCGTGAGCGGGGTGGCGGACTCGCTCACGAACGCCCGCAGGCCTTCGAGCGCGGCCGGGCAGACCGCCGTTCCCGCGTCCTTCTCCAAGATCGCCAGGACCTCGGTCGGGCTCAGGTCGCGGCGGTACGGGCGCTTGGCGGTCAGGGCCTCGTACATGTCGGCGACGACCAGGATCCGCGCCTCGGTGCCCAGATCTGCGCCGCCGATGCCGCGGTGGTAACCCTTGCCGTCGAGCCGCTCGTGGTGCGAGGCGGCGAGCTCGGCCAGCTCGCTCAGGCCGCGGACGCGGGCCAGGATCTGCCGCGTGTGGCCGGGGTGCTTGCGGACCTGCGCCAGCTCGTCCGCGTCGAGTTTGCCGGGCTTGTCCAGGATCATGTTCGACACGCCGAGCTTGCCGATGTCGTGGACGAGGGCGGCGCGGCGGATCGCGCCGCGGGTGCGGGCGGGCAGGCCGAGCGTGCGGGCGATCCCGGCGGCGACGTCCGCGACCCCCGCCGAGTGGCTGTACGTCCACGGGCTCTTCGCGTCGATCACGCGGGCGAACCCCTCACACACGCGGTCGAGGGCGGCGTCGTCGGCGACGAGCTCGAGGCCCGCCGGCTCGAGGCGGGCGGCCTCGGCGGCCGGGTCGGGGGCGGCCATCGCGCCCCACACCGAGTCCTCGCGCGAGATCGCCAGGAACGCCTTGACCAGTTCCGGGTCGAACCACGTGCCCGACCGGGCGGCGGCGACGTCGTACGCGCCCTCGGCCCCGTCGCGCTGCCAGAACACCTCGGCCGTCTGCGCCAGCCCGAGGATGCGCGCGAGCAGCGGGATCTGCTCGCCCGCCAAACCGCGCGGGTGGCCGGTGCCGTCCCAGTGTTCGTCGAGCGACAGAATCGCCTGGGCGGTCGCCTCGGGCAGGTGGAGCGAGCGGGCAATGTCGGCCCCGCGCTCGCACCGGACCGCAACCAGTTCCTTCGCCCCGCGCTGGCCGGCGACGGCGATGCCCGCGAGCTTCCGCAGCTTGCGGAACAGCGACGCGCCCGGGGCGACGTTCGCCATCGCGTACTTGAGCGTCGGGCCGGTCCGCGACCAATCGACCGTCTTGACGTTGCACTTGACCTGCCGGTCGTCGGCCCCGAACAGGTAGCACATCTTCGACGCGTTGCTCGAACACCCCAGGTCCTTCAGCAGCAGCGCGTAGAACAGGGCGGACGACTCGGCCTCGGGCAGGCCGATCTCGCGCGCCAGCCGCATCCCGAGCAGACAGCTCCGGGCCGCATGGCCCCGCGGCTGGCCCTCGACCAGGTCGAGCGCGTACGACAGTGCGGACGCGACGTCCGAGAACTTGATGCGGGTGGTGGCGGGCTCGATCGACGGGCGGTATTGCATTGCGATGGTCTCCTCTTCCCGAAGGGAGACATCCAAAGCAAATCGGGCACGTCCAAACGACTTGCGCGGATTCGTCGGTTATCGGACCGGGCCGGCGGGACGCGAGCGCACCCTGCCGACTCGTTCGTTTTCGTACTCATATCTCGTAATCCGGCGCCAGCGGCGCGCCGAGCCGCTTTCGGTACTCCTCGGTCATCTCCATCCGCCGCTCGAGTCGACGGCCGAGCAGGCGGGCGCCGGCGTAGACGGCGGCGAAGCCGAGCATCAGCAGGCCGGTCTTGAGCGCCGCCGCGACGCGGTTCTCGCTCCGGAAGAGCATGTTCCCCGCGACGTACAGCATGAACAGCGCGAACGTCACGCGGAGCAGGCGCTCGCTGAGCACGCCCGAGTTGGCGAGCCACCCGCCGACGAACCCGCCGACCGCGAACCCCGCCGCCAGCCACGCCGCCGCGCCGACGCTCACGTTTCCCGCGCGCCAGTACGGCAGGATTGCGAAGATCCCGATGGGCGGGAGCAGCATGGCCAGGCTCGTGCCGACCGCGATTCGCTGCGGGAAGCCGAACAGGAAGACCAGGGCCGGGATCACGAGCACCCCGCCCCCGATCCCGAGCAGGCCGGCGAGCGTGCCGATCACCAGGCCGAGGAGCGCGTAGAGGTACCATGCGTGGGAGGGGTCGAGCATGGTCGGATCATAAGCCCGACCCGCGCAGACTTCATCGGCCCCCCGCCCGCTCGAGCGGGCTCGCCCAAGACGCCCGCGGCGCGGATTGACATCCCCCCCCTGCCGTCTTACTTTCCGCCGTTCCCCTTGCAAATCCGCGTGGATTCTGACCTCTGATCTCTGTCCTCTGACTTCTGACCTCATGCCCACCCCCACCTTCAAATCCGTGACCGTCCCGACGACCGGCCAGGCCATCACCATCTCGGGCGGCAAGCTGAACGTCCCCGACCAGCCGATCGTCCCCTTCATCGAGGGCGACGGCACCGGCCCGGACATCTGGCGGGCCAGCGTCCGCGTGTTCGACGCGGCGGTCGCCAAGGCGTACGGCGGGAAGCGCAAGATCGCGTGGATGGAAGTGCTCGCCGGCCAGAAGTCGTTCGACAAGCTCAACAACTGGCTCCCGGATGACACCGTCGAGGCGTTCAAGCACTTCCTCGTCGGCATCAAGGGCCCGCTGACCACGCCGGTCGGCGGCGGCATCCGCTCGCTCAACGTCGCCCTCCGCCAGATGCTCGACCTCTACGTCTGCCTCCGCCCGGTCAAGTACTTCACCGGCGTCCCGTCGCCCGTGAAGCACCCCGAGAAGGTCGAGATGGTGATCTTCCGCGAGAACACCGAGGACATCTACGCCGGCATCGAGTACGCCGCCGGCACGCCCGAGGCGCAGAAGCTCCTCGACTTCCTGCAGCAGGCGGACCCGAAGGCGTTCAAGAAGATCCGCTTCGGCACCGACGAGGCCGGCGCCGCGTTCGAGCAGGAGTCCGGCTTCAGCATGCCCGCGTCGGGCGCGCTGGGCACGCAGGCGGGCGACTCGGCCGCGGTGCAGGTCGGCATCGGCATCAAGCCCGTCAGCCGGATCGGGTCGCAACGGCTGATCCGCTCGGCGATCCAGTACGCGATCACGCACAAGCGCAAGAGCGTGACGCTGGTGCACAAGGGGAACATCATGAAGTTCACCGATGGCGGTTTCCGCGACTGGGGCTACCAGCTCGCCAAGGAGGCGTTCGGGGCGGTCGAGATCGACGGCGGGCCGTGGTGCAAGATCCCCGCCGGCCGCCCCGGCGCCGGCCTCGTCATCAAGGACGCGATCGCCGACATCACGCTCCAGCAGGTCCTCACCCGCCCGGAAGACTTCGACGTGATCGCCACCCTCAACCTCAACGGCGACTACCTGTCCGACGCCCTGGCCGCCCAGGTCGGCGGGATCGGCATCGCCCCCGGCGGGAACATCAACTACGTCTCGGGCCACGCGATCTTCGAGGCCACCCACGGCACCGCCCCGAAGTACGCCAACCAGGACAAGGTCAACCCGGGCAGCGTCATCCTGAGCGGCGTGATGATGCTCGAGTACATGGGCTGGCAGGAGGCCGCCGACCTGATCACCAAGGGCCTGGACAAGGCGATCGGCGCGAAGACGGTGACGTACGATTTCGCGCGGTTGATGGAGGGCGCGAAGGAAGTGAAGTGCTCGCAGTTCGCGGACGAGATGATCAGGCACATGGGGTGAGGGGGCCCGAGCCCTGTGAACTCCCGCCGACCGTCATGAGCGAGTGAGTCTGCCATGAGTGACACCGACCTGAATCGTGTGCCAGACGGAGGGACGCTGCGCGTGCTAGCCAGCGGCTTGGAGATCGTCCGGCGAAAGAAGCATGAATGGTCTAATCACTTGACGCGGCTGACACCTGAGGAACTCAAGCGTAAGACGAACAAGGTGTGGGGCAGCAAGTTCCTTGCGTTCTGGACGCTCGAGGCCTTAGTCGATCGAATCGAGCGGGAGGTCACGACTGCGCGCTGGAGCGACAGTGCGCAGGAGCCGAGCCCGTTGGACATCGTTGACGTTCACGAAATCGGATTGGCCAGCGGCGAGTCGGTACATACAATTCGTATTGTCTGTGACGGGCGGTACATTCACGCGTACCCGATCGAGGATTGAAAATGAGCGACCCGATTGACTTGCCAATCGACTCGGAAGACCGCCTTTACGACCCGCCCCTCGTGGATTGCGCCTACCGCGACCCGCAGCGACGAGGTTTCGCGATCACATTTGTGCCGAGCGATGACGTGTCGTCGGCGGCAACTGAGTTCGTGCTCGTTCCGGACCCGTCGCCGGAATTCACGCAGATCGAAGCTTTGTGGGCTCACGTTGCCCAGTTGCTGAATCCGAGCGCTGCGCTCGACCGCGTCGTGCACGGCGGCGGCGGCGACTACTCGATTCTGCTAACCGATCGATCGCGGCTGAATCTCGCGGATTCCGACAATGCTGCGGAAATCTCCGACCGCTTGAAGCGAATCGCCGACCTCGCAGAGATCGCATTCCGCATCGAGAGACGTCGCTCCCGCCCGTCGCCGAAGATTGCGTAGTTTTCTCCTTCATCCGCGAGAGTGATCGCTCCGCGCGTGCGCCCGAATCTGCGCCGATCGATTTCCTGTCCGCACGAACGACCGCGGGGCGGCTTATGAGAGCCGCCCCGCGTGAATGAACCGATAAACCAGACCGATTAATCCAGCCGCAGCAGGAACAGGTCCTCCGCCGTCGACGGCGTGAAGGTGCGGCGGCCGTAGACGCCCGGGGCGATCAGCGGGCCGGTGACGATCAGGTCGGCGCCTTGGCCGAGCGCGACGTCGGTGATGCGGTCGTCGCCGGCCCCGCCGAACTGGGTGACGTACTGGGCCCGGCCGGTGCGGCCGTAGCGGGCGGCGAACGCGTCGAGCCCGCCCGCGCTGGTCAGGGTCGGGCCGCGGCCGAACGTAGCCGTGCCCTGGAACTGCCCGCCGACGTACACCGACCCGGCGCCGTCCATGGTGACGGCGTTGGCCGAGTCGTCTGCCGTCCCGCCCATGCGGTAGGCGTACTGGAGCGACCCCTCGAAGTCGTACCGGGCGACGAACCCGTCGAGCCCGCCGGCCGCGTGGATGAACCCGTTCTTCTTGAGCGGGTTGAACTGCACGTTGGGCGACCCGCTGAAGCTCCCGACGATGGCGAACCCGTTGGGGATGTTCTTCGACTCGTTGTCGGCGGCGATGTCGTTGATCGTCGCGTTCGGGATCTCGGCGACCCACTGGAAGGACCCGAAGTCGTCGAACTTGGCGACGAACGCCGCCGCCTGGCTGATGACGCCCTGGGCCGCGATGAGCGAGAACACGAACGGCCCGCTGGTGTTGCCGATGATGTAGCGGTTGCCGTCGCGGTCGGACGCGACGCCGGTCGTGACCAGGTCGACGCCCCCCGAGCCCAGGACGTTGACGCCGTCGATCTTCCCCTTGGCCGTGTACTGGGCGTAGACGGTCTGGGTGTCGCCCGACCCGTCCTCCTGGTTGCCGACGACCGAGATGTACCCGGCGAACCCGCTCTGGGTCGGGGCCACCGCGACGCCGACCGCCGTCTCGTCGAACACGCTCTGGACGTTGGCGGCGGCGCGCATGATGCCGTTCTGGTCGAGCCCCAGAAGGAAGATGTCGGTCCCGCCGGTGGCCTTGACCGTGCCCGTGCGCCGCGGGTGCGGGTCGAAGTCCAAGCTCCCGCTGAACGTCCCGGCGATCCACAGGATGGACCCGGTCGTGTCGAGCGGGAACTTGTTGTCGTACCCGCTGAGCGGGCGGAACTGGGTCGTGCGCGCGACCGTGGCGTCGGCAGCGACCGGCGCGCCGGCCGCGTCACCGAACCGCACGCCCCACAGGAACTCCCCCTTGTTTCCGAATTTCACGACGAACATGTCGCCGGTCGGGCTCTGCGCGGTCATCTCGTAGACCTTGCGCCCGGGGTTGAAGTCGACGGTCCCGCTGAACCGGCCGACGATGTACGTGTTGCCCTGGTAGTCCGACGCGATCGCGTCGGTGGCGGCGGCGAGCGGGAGGCCCCACTTCACGTCGCCGGTGAGCATCTGGCGCGCTTCCAGGCCCTCGACGCACGCGGCGCGCTGGTTGTACGAACGGACGGCCCTCGACTTCGGAGTTGACGACGACATACCCTCACTCCCTCGGCAGATGCGAATTCCCAGTTGTGCGACCACCCGACGTGACAACGGACCAGGGTGGGCGGTTATTTTGACCAGAACGTCTCCCGGACACAACATTTGATTGTGCTGTCGACCGCGCGGGCGGGCGTCGGCGTGGCCCCGCTCACGCCGCGCGGCGTTTTGAATCGGGGATTCCCCGCGTCTATGCTTGGCCCACGATGACCCAGCCGCCGCCGACCCCCACGACCGAGCCGACCGCCGCGCCCGACCCCGCCGCGGCGGCGACGGTCACCCCCGACCCGAACGACGCCGGTCATCGCCCCGCCCCGCTTAGCTGGGCGTGGGTCAAGCACACGGTCAAGCGCCTGGGCCCCGCCGGGCCGCTGGCGGTCATGGCGTCCGTCCTCCCCCCGCTCGGCGGGTTCGTCCTCCTCGGGTTCATCAAGCAGGTCGCCCCCTGGCTCAAGTCGCACGAGTTCGTGGGGCTGGCGATTTACGTCGGGGGGTTCATCGTCCTCGCGGCCGCGTCGCTCCTGCCCACGTACGCCAGCTCGATCGTCGGCGGGTGGACGTTCGGCGTGAAACTCGGGTTCCCCGCGGCGATGCTCTCGTTCTGTGCCGCCGGCACGCTCGCCTACTGGATCAACCGCAAGGCCGCCGGCACGCGCGTCGTCGACATCCTCAAGGAACACCCCAAGTGGGACCTCGTCTGCCGCGCCCTAATCGGCAGCGGCTTCTGGCGAGCCCTACTCATCATCACCCTCGTCCGCATCCCCCCCACGTCCCCGTTCGCGATCGCCAACTTCATCTTCGGCACCGTCCGCGCACCGTTCTGGCCGTATCTGATCGGGACCGCCATCGGCATGGCCCCCCGCACGTTCGTCGTCGTCTGGGCCGCATCCCAGTTGAGCGAATTGAACTTCGGCGAGATGGGCGGGTGGTGGGCCACCGCGATCGGCGTCGTGCTCATGATCGGGGTCGTCGCCGTCATCAGCGCGATCGCCACCCGCACCGTCCGCCGCATGACCGAGGAAGAGCAGACCATGCACGGGGAGGGGGAAGGGGTCTGAGCGACCGTGCGAACGCCGTGCGCTTCAATCCGAGATCCGAGATCCGCAATCCGAAATCACTTCCCCACCGTCACCACGACCGTGTTCGTCCGCAGCACGCCGCCCCACATCCCCGGGCCCTTGCCCGCGGGCGACCCGAGCTGCTGGTAGATCCCCGTGATCGCGTAGGCGCCCGGCTGCGCCGTGTCGAGGCCCAGGTCTTTGAGTGACTTGAGCACGTCGCCCTGGGCCCAGTTCGGCAGGACGTACGGCTTGCCCGCCGAGACCGCGATCGGGTGCGGGGCGTTCTTGTCCCACTGGTCGATCGCCTTGGGCCGCAGGCGGTGCAGTTTGCCGTCCGGCGTGACCACCTCGAACCCGTGGTTGCGGTAGCCGTTGGAGTACTTGCCGTCCCACACGTGAACGGCCGTGGCGTCGGACCGCGTAAACTGGTCCGCCTGCCCCGCGCGCCCGTCCGCGAACGACAGCGTGAACTTGACGAGGATGTCCGCGCCCGGCGCGACGGTCTTGGCCTTGGGCGCGATCGTGCCGGTCAGGAAGCCGATCGCCTCGCCCGTGTCGGCCGAGCAGGTCCACGCCCACGCGGGCTGCGCCTTGTCGAGCGTCGGGTACGGGCCGCCGTTCATCGGGTGGAAGGTGTGCACCGACACCTTCGTCACCGGCGCCTTGGGCACCGGGATCGCGTAGAGCCGCCACACGCCCACCGACAGCGCCCGCCGCTGCTTGTAGATGATGTAGCTCATGCCGACCTGCACGTCGGCGACGGCCTTGTCGCCCTCGCCCGCGATGCTCACGGATTTGGCGACGAACCGGTCGCCCTCGTCGCCATAGTGGAAGACGCACGCGAGGTTTTCTTTCGCGAAGTTGACGGCCTTGAGATGGTCCTCCATGGGCACCTTCAACTCGGCCAGCGACGCCTTTACCTGATCCCACCGCTCCGCCGAGGTGATGACCCAAGCGCCGTGCGCACCCAGCCGATCGGCGACTCCCTGTCCGCCCTCTTGGAGCGCCGCCGAGCACGCGCGCGGGTTGGGCATCGCGATGTCCGCCGCCGGCTCCGCTGCCATCACGATCGACCCGAACAGGGACAGCACGAGCGCCGCGGGTGTCAGATAACTCATGGGGAAACTCTCCGCGGGCTTGGACGGGGCGCGGGTGATAAAGTTCCGCTTGCTGAACGATCTGCTTGGGGGGTTTGGGCAGATGTTGGGGATGAAATCAAGTGCGCTGATCCTGCACGGATCCGGGGCGGCGATTCGGGCACAGCCCATGCTCTCTGCCCCGGCTTGTCGGGTTTGAGATCGGCTCCACTGCGTTCATAAACCTCTTCTTCATCGATATTTCGCGATCGAATCACGAACCGAGCGCGACGGTTCTCCCTTCCCGCAATACCCCGGTATTTCGTTGCTTTCGCCCACCCCCGGCGTATATTCCAGCACGGCACAGTGGGTGACTGTGCGTTCGACCGCAGTGCGTTCATCGCTTGATTCCGGGCCCGACTCCGCCGAGGCGCTTCTCCTCGCTCAACGAGGCGCGCCCGAGGCTCAGTCCCCCGGCGCGGTCGGCCGGACGTGTCACGTTGTTTCTCGGAGGCGCGGTTTGTTGAAGTCGATCGGCCAACGTATTGCCCGGCTCGGGTGCACCGCCGGGGTCGCCCTGCTCGCCGCCTGCGCGCTTCCCGCGCCCGCGGCCCGCGCGCTCCAGCCGTACTCGATCGAGGTCGAGGGCCTCGCCTCGCACTCGACGATCTCCCCGTTCAGCGACGTCACGACCCTGTTCGACCCGTGGCAGACGATTCCCGGCGGCACGGTGCCGGTCCTGTCCGGCGACAACTACCCGACCCTCGGCAGCGCCGCCGACTCGCTCACCTTCCTCCGCTCGTACCCCGGGTACAAGGAAGGCTCGCCCGGCAACCGGCCGATCATCAACTACCAGGTGACGTGGGAGGGCGGGGCCGCAGCCGGTGCGAGCGTGTCGTTCCTCAACCGCTCGCTGACCGGCCTCGCGTCCACCGCCCTGCCCGACGGCCGGCTCAAGTACACGGCCACCCTGCCCTTCCAGTACGACGACCCGACCGGCATGGCGACGCTGACGCTCCGCGTCGACAACACGCTCGCCGGCCAGACCGCCGCCGTCAGCAACCTGCACATCACGCCGACCCAGTACATCAAGCCCGCGACCGGCACGGCGCCGACGTATCGGCAGGAGTTCCTCCGCAAGGTCAGCCCGTTCTCGGTCATCCGGTTCATGGACTGGACGCAGACCAACTCGGGCGGCCTGAACAACCTGCCCTACCCGCGGACGCCCCCGTTCGAGGACAACCGCACGGTCGAGTGGGCCGACCGCGCCAAGACGACCGCGTTCGGCCGCACGAGCGAGAAGGGCGTGCCGTGGGAAGAGATCGTCGAGCTGTCGAACATCTTCGTCCGCCGGGATACGAACAATAACGTCACGTCGAAGAAGGACATCTGGATCAACATCCCGGACCGGGCGACTGACGATTACGTCACCCAACTCGGGCAGTTGCTCAAGACCACGCTCGACCCGGCCGTCAACATTTATCTCGAGTATTCCAACGAGCTCTGGAACACCGGTAACGGCATGGACCGCTGGCAGCGCGTGCTGCAGGACGGCAAGAACAATAACACGCCACAGGGGCAGTACGGCGTGGTCGTCAACGACGGGCTGGAGCCGAACAACGTGAGTCGGCTGATCGCCCGGCAGATGGCGTACCAGGTGACGCACATCTCGGACATCCTGCGGGCGGCGCTCGACGCCCCGAGCACGCCGGCGTCGTCGAGTCGTATCAAGCCCGTCCTCGCCGGGCAGACGCCGGTCCCCGCGTTCCTCAGCTACGCGCTCGACTTTCTGGCGAGCCGAAAATACGGCCCGGTCGCCAACGGCCAGCAGACGGGCGACCTGTCCGCCGAGGTCACGTCGATCGCGGTCGCGCCGTACATCGGCAACGACCTCGACGCGACCGAGCCGGTCTACCCGAGCCCGCCGGCCGCCAACGACCCGGACTACGTCACCAAGCTCGCGCAGTACAACGCCGACCGCCAGGCGTACATGAACTGGCTCTTCCCCGTGCTCCACGCGTTCGTCGACGGCGACCTGAAGACCGGCGTGATCGCCCACCGCAACCTCGCCAACACCTACGGGCTCAAGCTCGACAGCTACGAGGGCGGCCAGCACCTGATCGCCTACAACCCGCAGCACGGCGGCGAGGTCAACTCCGACTACAAGCAGGACGCCAACCGCGACGCCCGCATGGCCATCCTCTACCAGCACCTGCTGCAGATGTGGGCGACCGAGAGCGGCGACGGCCTGTTCACCCAGTTCGCCCTGGTCAGCCCGTATTCCAGCTTCGGCTCGTGGGGCCTGCTCGAAGAGCTCGGCCAGACGTCCAGCCCGAAGTGGGACCTGTTCATGGACATCCTCGCCGGGGACGCCAACCTCGACGGCAAGGTCGACTTCACCGACTTCCAGATCCTCGAGTCGAACTTCTACGGCACCGACACGCTGTGGGACCAGGGCGACTTCAACCTCGACGGCCGGGTCGACTTCCTCGACTTCCTGATCTTCCGCTCGCGGTTCGCCCCGGAAGACCCGGCGATGGCCGCGATGGTCGACTCGTTCGCCGCGTCCGTCCCCGAACCGGGTGCACTCGCGGTGCTCGCGGCCGGGGTGCTGGGGCTCGGGCGGCGGTCGCGCCGGAGCGCGTGAGGCACTCATTTGAGATTCCCGGCGCGGTCGGTCCGCTAACCCGCAGGCGGGCGTGCTGCGCACACGGGGTTGCAGGCGGCGCGTTGCCATTCCGCGCCCCGCCCCGATACTCCCCCGCGTGACCGCCGCCGCCCCCGCTTCCACCAAGCCGCAGTACTTCCTCTCGTACGCCGTGCTCGGGGCGACCGTGCCGTTCCTGTCAGTCCTGCTCAAGGACCGCGGTCTGAACGAGGCGCAGATCGGCACCGTCCTGGGCGTCTCGTCGCTGGGCGTGATCTTCACGCCGATCCTCGTCACCGTGCTGGCCGACACGCGCGTCGCCGGGCGGACGATCATGGGCCTGCTCTTCGCGCTCGCCGGCCTGTTCGTGGCGCTGCTGGTCCCGGCCCGCGCGTTCTGGCCGGTGCTCGCCTGCTTCGCCCTGCACACGTTCTGCCTGCAGGCGATCTTCCCGCTGCAGGACGGCGTGCACTTCGCCGCCCAGGCGATGCGCAAGTCGCGCGGCCTGTCCGAGACGCCGTTCCAGACCGTGCGCGTCTGGGGGTCGGTCGGGTACATCGTGCCGGGGGCTATTTTGTGGTTCGCGCTCGGTCCGGCGACGCCGGACCGCGCCGCCGGCGGCGCGATGACCGTCGCGTTCTACATCGCCGCCGCGTGCGCCGCAGTCGGGGCGGTCTACGCGCTGGCCTTCCTCCCCCACACCCCGCCGCCCCCGCGCGACCCGGCCGAGTCGCGCCTGCCCACCGCCGCCGCCGCCCGTGCGCTCACGCGCCCGCACGTGTTCGTCTTCTGCTGCGCAATGTTCCTGATCCACCTGGGCTCGCAGACCTACTACTTCGGGTATCCGCTCCACCTGACCGAGCGGGCCGGGTTCGCGCAGAAGTGGATCGGCCCGATCACCGCGATCGGCGTGATCATCGAGGTCTTCGTCATGCTCGGGTTCCGGCCCATGCTCGAGCGCCTGGGCCTCCGCCGGATCATGTACCTCGGCGCGCTGGCGACCGCGGGCCGGCTGTTCCTGCTCGCGCTGCTGCCCGACATGGTCACCGCGGTCGCGACGCAAATCGTCCACGGGTTCACGGTCGTGATCGTCCACATCGCCGCCCCGACGTTCCTCAACGCCCACGCGTCGGACCGCTACCGCAACTCGATGCAGGGCCTGTACGCGATGACGTTCGCCGGCGCGGGGCGGATCCTCGGCGCGTTCGCCAGCGGGTGGCTCGCCTCGTACAGCCTGGCCATCGCCTTCACCGCGGCGGGCGTCGTCTGCACGCTGGCGATGGTGATGTTCATGTTCGCGTTTCGCGAGCCCGGCGCCGACGACCACCCCGAGCCGCGCGGGTTCGAGGTGTTGCCGGCGGAGGAGTAGATCACTTCCGCCGCGCCTCGACCATCATGCACCGGTCCTCGACGTACCACAGCCCCGCCTCCTGCGCGACCTTTTTCGCCTCTGCGCTGCGGATCCCCGCTTGGAGCCACACGCCGCGGGCCCCGGCCGCCACGGCCTCGCGCGCCACGCCCGCGCAGAACTCGGGCCGCCGGAACACCAGCACCAGCTCGACCGGCGGCGGCACGGCCGCGAGCGTCGGGTGGCACGTCTGCCCGAGCACGCGCGCGTGCGTCGGGTTCACCGGGACGATCTCGTAGCCGACGTCGCGCAGGTAGGCTGGCACGTAGTTCCCCGCGCGGTTGCCGTCGTCGCTCGCGCCGACGACCGCGATCCGATGCATTCCCAGACACGCGCGGACCGCCTCGGCCTCGGACGCTCCGATCGGTGACGGAAGTGGGCACGCATCGTCGCTCATGATGAGGCTCCTGATGACTCTGGACGGCGTTACCTTACCACGCAACCGCCGGACCGCCTTTCGCGTGGTCCGATGGATGCTATGATCCTCGGTCCGCCTTTGTCGTATATCTGACAGGGCGGGCGTGATCCGTCCGATATAAGTATTGGCGGCCTCGTGTGTTGGGCTGTTGGCCCGTGCGACTCTCCCGGTTTTCCCTGTATGGCCAAACGCGATTTTTACGAGATCCTCGGCGTTCCCCGGACGGCGTCGGCCGACGAGATCAAGCGCGCCCACCGCAAGCTCGTCCGCCAGCACCATCCGGACGTCAACAAGAACAACCCGGCCGCCGAGGCCAAGTTCAAGGAAATGCAGGAAGCGTACGACGTGCTGTCGGACGAGGCCAAGCGGAAAAACTACGACCAGTACGGCCACGCCGAGGCCCCGAGCGGGTTCGGCGGCGCGCCGGGCGGGGTCGACCCGTTCGAGTTCCTCCGCCGGCAGCAGCAGCAGGGCGCACGGGGCGGGGCTCGACCCGGCGCGGGTGCCGGCGGCCAGCGGACGTGGCGGCCGTCGCCGGGCGTGTCGGTGGAAGATTTCGAAGGCGCGGGCGACGCCGGCAACTTCGCGGACATCTTCGACCAGTTCTTCGGCCGCGGCGGCGCCGGTGCGGCCGCCGCCGGCGCCGCGGGGGCGCGACAGCAGCGCCGGGCGCCGGCCCCGCGCGGAGAGGACATCGAGTACCCTGTCACCCTCACCTTCGCGCAGGCCGCCCGCGGCATGACGTTGCCGCTCCAGATCTCGCGCGACGGGAAGATCGAGACGATCGAGGTGAAGATCCCCGGCGGCGTCAAAGAGGGCTCGCGCGTCCGTCTGAAGGGCCAGGGCCAGCAGGTCAACGGCGAGCCGGGCGACCTGTTCATCGTCACGCGCGTGCTGGCCCACCCCTACTTCCGCCGCGAGGGCAACGCGCTCGACATCACGCTCGACCTGCCCGTCTCGATGTACGAGGCCATCAACGGGACCAAGGTCGAAGTGCCGACGCTCGACGGCCCGGTCACGATCAGCATCCCGCCCGGCACGAGCAGCGGGGCCAAGCTGCGCATCAAGGAGCGCGGCATCCACCGCGGCGTCGAGAAGGGCGACCAGTATTGCCTGATCAAGGTGCTGGTGCCCAAGGGGCTGGACGACGAGGCGAAGGAATTGCTTGCCAAGCTGCAGGCGAAGTTCCCGATCGAGGCGCGCAAGGACGTGCAGTGGTAGGGCGCGCCGCGTCGGCGACTCGCTTCCCCGTCGAGCCGCGGCCCGAAGGGCAAGCGACAGCGCCGCCCGCAGGGGAGCGCGTGTCGCGGGGACGGGCGCTGACCACGGGTATCGCCCTACGGGCGGTACCCATGCCACGAAGCGCTACGCCTTCCGCTCCCCTACCGCCCTCTCGACCATCCCCTCCAACCCCGCCCACGGCCCGGTAAACCGCGGCCAGGCGCGAACCATCTCCGCGGACTCCGCATCTCCGACGCCGCGCAGCGCACACGCGACCGCCGCCCGCTGCGGCTCGCTCAGTTTCAGTCCGCCGAGCCGGTGCAGGAACACTCGAAGCTCTTTCACGACCGCCTTCCCCACCCGCGGCGGATTCTCGAACGACATCGCCCGGTTAATCGCGTCCGCGAGCATCACGCCGTCGGCGACGCGCTTCGGCAACGACCTCGCCAACCCGCGCGCGAGTTCCGCCATCCCCCGCACCGCCGCCGCCGACCGCACCTCTTCGAGGACGTGCACGGCGAACGCGAACGACCCCGCCTGCCGCCGCCGGGCGTACGCCACCATCGCCGGCGCGCCGCCCTCAAGGTACAGGCCGACGACGTCCGCCCACCGCCCCAGCGGCACGAACCGCTTCCGGCCGACTTTGTCCCGCCGCGGCCACCGGTAGGCGCCCGCGAGCCCCCGGATCACGTCCGCCGCGCGCCGGTCGCCGCGCACGGCGAAGGCGGTGAGGTCCTCGACCTCGACTTCGCCCTCGTCGGCCTTTTCCCAAAGAGTTTCGAGCTTTTTGCGGAGGGAAGCCATTGGGTTCGGAAAACGCGCGAGCGTCAGATCGTGCGCGGAATGTCGCGCGCTCCGTGCAGGATTCGCATGACCCGTGCGCCCCCGGCGATCTCGTTGTAGAACACCACGTACTTTCGGAACCGGGGGATCGGCCAGATCCGCATCCCGTCGAGATCGGGGCGTCCCTCAATCGGGCGCAGCGTGCCCCCGCGCGGGAAGGCGGCGATCAGATCGAACGTCCGGCGGGCCGCCTCCTGAAATCGGATGGCGGCGGTCAAGTTCCGCTGCGCGATGTAGTCCCAGATGTCATCGAGGTCCGCCCTGGCCCGCGCGTGAATCTCGACCGTGCCCATTAGCGCCCACCGTGACGATCGAGCAATCGCCGGCGCATGTCCGCCCAGTCCTGGTCGGTCATGACCGATACCGGGCTGTCCAACCCCTCTTGAATCTTCGCCGCCAGGTCGGCTTCCGAGCGAACGCGCAGCTGTTCTGGGGCACCTAAGTCATCGCAGACGTCGTCCCGGATCAGACCCGCGACGTAGGCGTCGACCGAGTCATACCCTTCGGCGGCGGCCCGCGCGTCGAGTCGGTCTCGCAGTTCGTCAGGAAGGTCGAGCGTCAGTTTCGCCATGACTCGATTATACCCTTCGGGTCGAGACTTACAGTTTGAACACCGCCGGAATCGCCGTGAAAAAGGCGTGGATCGAGTCTTCTTTCCCGTTGTCGAACTGCTTCTGGACCTTCACGAACGGGAACGCCGCGTTGCGGTCGTCGAAGGCGATCGCCCACTCGCTGCCGTCGTTGGCCCAGTGGCCGCCGTACGTTCGGACGATCGCCTCTCCGAGGAACGACCCGATCACGTCGATGAGGCGGGCCCGCGACTCGGGCGGCAGGTCGGTGCGGACGCGCTGCGTCTCGATGTACCCCTCGACCCACTTCACGGACGGCTCGTTGTACCCGAAGTCGGGGACGCCGCAGACGGGGCCGAAATGCTTGAGGATGAGCTCCGCGTTCGAGCGGATGTGGCCGAGGACTTCGAGGGGGTCGGGCATGGCACGATCGTACCCGTCGGTCACGCCGCCCGCGACGGCTTGAGCGTCTCGACGTGGGCGAGGTGGAAATAGGGATTCAATGCTCGCGACTGCGTCGCGAATCCGACCCCACAGGAGTCGGCGTGGAGAAAGGCGCTCTCACGCCGTCCGCGCCGCCCCGACGGCCGGCTTCGCCGCCGCCGCCGGCCCGCCCGTGATCGCGGCCGTCGACGGGTACTGGACGCGCGTGTGGTAGATGCCCAGCAGCGTCTTGGTCAGGGCCCGCTCGACCAGCTCGAGCTCGCGGAAGGTCAGGTCGCACTCGTCGAACTGGCCGTCGTGCAGGCGCTTCATCGCCAAATCGTGCACGAGGGTCTCGATCCGGCTGGCGTTGGGCTCGGGCATCGCGCGGACGGCCGACTCGACCGCGTCGGCGATCATCAGGATCGCGATCTCCCGGCTCTTGGGCTTGGGGCCGGGGTAGCGGTACTGCGTCTCGGGGACCTGCGGGCCGTCGTTCCCGGCCGCGTCCTCGCGCTTGAGCGCCTGGTGGTAGAAGTACTCGACCAGCGTCGTCCCGTGGTGCTGCTGGATGAACGGGATGACGCTCATCGGCAGATTGTACTCGCGGGCCAGCTCGATCCCGTCCTTCACGTGCCCGATGATGATCAGCAGCGACACGCTCGGCGACAAATTGATGTGCCGGTTGCGCCCGTCCGACTGGTTCTCGATGAAGTAGTCGGCCTTGTTGATCTTGCCGACGTCGTGGTAGTAGCTGGCGACCCGGCACAGGAGCGAGTTGGCCCCGATCGCCTCGGCCGCTGCTTCGGCGAGCGTGGCGACCTGCAAACTGTGGCTGTACGTCCCCGGCGCCTCGACCTGCAGCCGGCGGAGCAGCGGCTGGCTCGCGTCGGCCAGCTCGAGCAGCGTCATGCTCGTGGTGATCTTGAACGCCTTCTCGATGAACGGCAGGATGCCCAGCGCGACGAACCCGACCGCCAGCCCCGCCGCCCCGGCGTACAGGCAGTTGATCGTCACGAACTTGAGCGGGTCCATCGTGACGGCGCCCGCCGCCGCGGTCGCGGCCATCATCGCCAGCGCCGCCGCCCCGCCCACCTCGATCAGCTTCGAGCGCGTGCGGATCTCGTTGACCATCAGGCACGTCGTCACGACGCCGACGAACTGGATCAGGTAAAAGCCGATCGACTGGTCGAGGGCGATCGTGACCAGGATGCCGTGGATGGACGCCACGCCGACCGCGAACCGCTGGTCGTACGCGATCGCCAGGATCATCGCCGCCAGGAGCGTCGGGGCGAGCCCGAAGATGTGGAGCGAGCCGGTGCCGATCCCGGCGAGCTGGGTGAGCAGGAGCATCGACCCGAGCAGGAGGGCGATCGCGGTCGCCCGCATCCGGTTGCGGACGATCTTCCCCTGGTAACGGTAAACGTAAACGCACAATACGCCGGTCAGCAGCAGCACCGAGCCGACCAGCCCGAGGCGCGTCTTCCAGGCCTTGTGGCCCAGGCCTTTGACGAACGCGTCCTTCTCGGCCTTGAGGAGCTGCCACCCCTTCTCGTCGAGCACGCGGTCGCCGGGCACCAGCGTGAGGTTCTTCGGGTACAGCACGTGGGCGACGCTGTCGGGGACCGAGTCGGCCGCCTTCGACGTCGCCTGGGCCGTCGCCACCTCGTCCAGCTCGTGGCTCGGGCGGATCGACTGGATCGTGAAGTCGGTCAGCTTCGGGTACAGGGCCGGGCTGAACGCGTCCCGCGCCGCCGCCTGCAGGCGGGCGTACAACTCGCGGTCGACCTTCTCGCCGACCGCGAACGTGTCTTCGACGCGGACGTCCTTCCCGTCGACCACGATCGTCACCCGCGCGGCCCACGCGGTCTTGGCGACTTCCTTTTCCCGCTGGGCCTGCGGGAGCAGCACCAGCGGCCGCAGCGCCGTGATGAACCGCTCGACGTCCCGCTGGTAGATCGCCTTCCGCTCGGGGGCCTGGTACAGGCGGAGCTGGTTCACGGCCCCCTCGTTCCCCTCATCCACCCGCAGCAGCGTCCGCAGGTTGCCGGGGAGCTGCGAGACTTCCAGCGTGCCGATCCGGTCCGGAAGTTCGAGCAGGGCACTTTGCAGCGCCCCCCACGAGTCGCCCTTGGCCGCCACGTACACGCGCGGGGTCGACTCGCGCTTCTGGTTCCGCTTTTCGGCGAGCTTTTCCTTGTCGACGAACTGGAAATCGACGCGCGAGAGGATGTCCGACGGGACGTACTGGCCCGGCTTAAACGGGACCGAGTCCTCGCGGAGCATGACGATCGCCGAGACGACCAGCGCGAAGACGGCGGCGACGCCGAGCGACGGGATCACGCCCCGCGCGCGGAGTTCGCCGAGGAACGTCACGCCCCGCTCGGGGCATTTCTTGCGCACTTCGGTGCGCCGGGCACCGTATTTTCGCGACCAGAACATCCGTCCCAGCCCTGACCTCTCAGAGATTGAACCACGAAAGACACGAAAGGCACGAAGGGGAGATTTGGACAGTCTCTCGCCGCACCGCGCCGTTCGAGCATTCGGGGCCGTCTCAACCCGTCTCTACCGACTCGCGTCTTCCCTCCCACGGGACATCCGCGCGCCGGGTTTCACTACCGATCTGCCAAGCTACTTGTTCCCTTCGTGACTTTCGTGGTTCGACTTCGCGTTGCCCTGCAGGCCGCCGGCGCGCTCGTACGCGTTGACGATGTTCTGCACCAGGCGGTGCCGGACGATGTCGCCGCGTTCGAGCTCGACGCGCCCGATGTTCTTGATCCCGCTCAGCTTCTCCAAGGCGTCCACGAGTCCGGACTTCTGGTTGGCGGGCAAGTCCACCTGGCTGGTGTCGCCGGTGATGATCATCTTCGAGTCGTGGCCCAGTCTTGTCAAAAACATCAGCATCTGCGCCGGGGTCGTGTTTTGGGCCTCGTCGAGGATGATGACGCTGTCGTTGAGCGTCCGCCCGCGCATGAACGCGAGCGGGATCACCTCGATCACGTCGTTGACCATGAACCGCTTGACCTGCTCGAAGTCGATCATGTCGTGCAGGGCGTCGAACAGCGGCCTAAGGTACGGATTCACCTTGGCTTGCAGATCGCCGGGCAGAAAGCCCAGGCGCTCGCCCGCCTCGACGGCCGGGCGGGCCAAAATCAGCCGCTTAGCCTGCCCGTGCTTGAGCATGGAGGCGGCGACGGCGACGGCCAGATACGTCTTGCCGGTTCCCGCCGGCCCGACGCAGAACGTGAGGTCGTTCTTGAGCATCGCGTCGATGTAACGCTTTTGCCCCTCGGTCTTTGGGCGAATCGCGTGGCCGCGCACGTAGACGTCGATCTCGTCGGCCGTGCGCTCCTGCTGCTCGTGGGCGGCCGAGGTGATCGCCGCCCCGACGTCCTCGGTGCTCAGCCAGTCCTGCCGGCGGAGCTTTTTCTGCATCTGCTCCAGAACGGCGGCGGCCTTGGCGACCGAATCGCGCTCGCCGGTGAGGCGCAGCTCCTCATCCCGGCTGACGACCTGCACGCCGAACGCGTCGCGGATCATCCGTAGATACCTGTCGGCCGAGCCGAACAGGGCGAGCTTCTTATCCGGGTTTTCCAGCGTGATGTTGAGGTTCACAGTGTGGGAACGAGAGGGCTCGGGCGTCGGGTCGCGACGGACGGGGGGATCGATGAACGGCCGGGATCGGGAGTTGGGCATCGTGAGAAGTGTTACGTCTTCTGGTCACGAAAGATCGCCCGGGACCTGACGCGCGCGGCGGGGAATTGTCCCACGAGTGGGGGTGGGTGTCGAGGGGGAATGCGGTGGGCATAAGCAGTGCTTATGACATCACTTATGGCGTCCCACCCGTCATCCTGAGGTACTCCGAAGGATCTGGCCACGAACGAAAAGGCCCGCTCGACTTTGGCAGGGGTCGCCAAAGTCGAACGGGCCATGTCGTTCGATGTTAGATCCTTCGCTGCGCTCAGGATGACGGGGTGCGCCCGTTGGTCACTGCGGCGGTTCGATCCGGATGATCTCGTCCGACCCGCCGCGGATCGCTTCGAGGAC
>DATHXE010000575.1:0-1662 GCA_035459845.1 Tepidisphaeraceae bacterium
ATTACGTGTGCCGTCGCGCCGGATTACCGGCTGGGGGCGGCGCCGGGTCAGAAGCTCAATGGCGAGGCGAACGCCGCGTTTAATCTGACGCTCGGGGCTCAGGGGTGGGTCGCCGGCGAATCGAAGCTCGGCGGGGCGTCGCCGGCGGGGGTCAGTGCGTCGGCGGTGCTCACAATGAGCCCGACCCAGGTGGGGTCGGTGACGGTCAACGGCGTGGCGTACCGCGGGGCGTTCCGGTTCGTGCCGACGGCGGCGGGGCGGTTCGACGTGGTCAACGACGTGGCGCTGGACGATTACCTCGCGGCCGTGGTGGCGGGCGAGATGTACCCGGGGTGGCACGAGCAGGCGTACCGGGCGCAGGCGATCGTGGCCCGGACGTACGCCTTGTACGAGCGGCAGACGGCGGGGACGGGGCGGCACTGGGACGTTCACCCGGACACGCGCAGCCAGATGTACGGCGGGCTGCCGGCCGAGACGGCTTGGTCCCGCGCGGCGGCGGCGGAGACAGCGGGGATCGTGCTGGCGGCGCCGGACGCCGACGGGCAGCCGCGGATCTTCAAGGCGTACTTCTCATCGTGCTGCGGGGGCGTGTCGCAGTCGGCGGCCGACGCGTTCGGCGAGGGGTACGTGCCGGCGCTGTCGGACCAGAACGTGTACGCGGCGTGCCGGGCGTCGCCGCGGTTCAACTGGGGGCCGGTCGAGGTGTCGAAGTCGGACCTGACCGCGCGGTTCGTGCGGTTCGGGCAGCGGCGGAGCCGGCCCGAGGCGCGGATGGCGACGATCACGCGGATCGACGTGCAGCAGGAGAACCGGTGGGGCCGGCCGATCCGGTTCCTCGTGACGGACCTGCGCGGGAACAAGTTCAGCCTGTCGGGCGAGGAGTTCCGCTGGGCGGTGAACACCGGGGCGCCCGAGGGGTCGACGCTGTACAGCTCGTTCGTGAAGGTGATCAGCGACTCGGACCGCATCCTGTTCGTCGAGGGCCACGGCTGGGGGCACGGGGTCGGGCTGTGCCAGTACTGCGCCGAAAAGCGCGCCGAGGACGGGCTGGCCCACGAGCACATTTTGCTGGCGGCCTACCCGACGGCGACGCTGGTGAGAGCCTATTGACGCGAGCCGTTCTCCGTCCATTCGATTCACCACGGAGGCACGGAGACACGGAGGAAGAGAGTTAGCCACCGATGCTCACAGATGGGCACAGATGAGAAGACGATTCATCTGTGCGCATCTGTGAAATCCGCGGCTGATTTGTCTTGCATCTCTCTGCTCTTCTCCGTGTCTCGGTGCCTCCGTGGTGAAGTCTTCCGCGTTACGGGGTCGCGACGTCCGGAGAAATCTGAGTGGCGCGGGGTGGGGTGGCGGGGTGGGTTGCGGTAACGCTGGTGGAGGGCGGGGGTTGGGCGGGAGGAGGGGCGGGGGAAAAGCGGGCAAAACCGGGCAAAACCGGGACTTTGCGGGACTTTTCGGTACCGATTCGGTTCCTTTCGGTACCGGCGTCGTGGGGTCGGGGTGGGATGTCAAAGAGCGCGGTGCGTCAACGTAATGGGCGGTGTCACGCGGGCGTGGTGACGGGCGCGCACGGACGTGGGATTGGGGGTGGAGGGAGAGGAAAGATTTTGGGTTTCCCGCGTGGCGGGGGTGGCGCGCGGGTGGTGAGACTCG
>DATHXE010000576.1:0-22350 GCA_035459845.1 Tepidisphaeraceae bacterium
AGCCGGCGGACGATGTCGACGATCTTCTGTTGCGCGCTCTCGACGTCGCTCACCCGGACCGGGCCCATGTACTGCATGTCCTCGGCGATCAGCTGCGCGGCGCGCTCGGACATGTTCTTGAAGATCTTCTGCCGCAACTCCTCGCTCGCCGTCTTGAGCGCGAGTGCGAGTTCCTCGTTGTCGACCTCCTTGAGGACCGACTGGATGCCCTTGTCGTTGACGAGCAGGATGTCCTCGAACACGAACATGAGCCGGCGGATCTGCTCGACCAGGTCCGGGTCCTCGGCCTCCAGGCCCTCCATGATCCCCTTCTCGGTCGACCGGTCGGCCAGGTTCAGGATCTCGGCGACCGTCTCGACGCCGCCCGCCTTCTCGAACGTCTGGCTCACGATATCGCTCAGCCGGTGCTCGAGCCCGCGCTCGACTTCCTTGATCACCTCCGGGTTCGTCTGCTCCATGTTCGCCACGCGCTTGACGACCTCCACCTGCTTCTGGCTCGGCAGGCCCACCAGGATTTCCGACGCCTTCTGGCTCGGCAGGTGCGCCAGGATCAGCGCGATCGTCTGCGGGTGCTCGTCCTGGATGAACGTCAGCAGGTTCTCGCTCTCGGCCTTTTGCAGGAACGAGAACGGCGTCGTCTGCACCTGCTGCGTCACCTGCTTGATGACCCGCTCGGCGTCCTTCTCCGGGAGCGTCTTCTGCAGGAGTTGCCGGGCGTACTCCAGCCCGCCCTCAGACAAATACTGGTTCGCCAGCGCCTGCGAGTAGAACTCCCCGAACACCGTATGGCGCGTGGTCAGCGTGATGTCGCCCAGCGAGGCGATCTCGCGCGACACCTCTTCGACCGACTCGGCCGGGAGCCGCTTGAGGATCTCCGCGGCCTCGTCTTGCGAGAGGGTCAGCAACAGCACGGCGGCCTTGCGAACGCCGGAGATCTCGGTGGGGGAAGCAGGCATGGGAAAGTCGGCAGTCGGCAGTGGGCGGTCGGCAGCCCCGAACTGTTACGAGCGGTTCAGCCAGCGCTTGACGAGATTCGCGGCGGCGTCGGGGTTCTCTTTCACGAGCGCCGACACCTGGCCGATGATCTGCGTCGTGCGGATCGACTCGTCGTCGACCTCCATCGCCTCCATCGACTGCGTGCCCTCGCCGACCTCGCCGGCGACGTCCGTCGGCGGCGGCGCGACCGCGACGGGCCGCTCGGGCTTGGGGATCACGATCGTCGGCGGCGCGGACTTGCGCACCATCATCATGACCATGAACAGGCTGACCAGCGCCAGCCCGCCCAGCGCGATCTCCTTCGCGTGGCCCGCGAGCGCGAGCGGGACGCTCGTCGCGACGGCGGGCGCCGCGGGGTCGCCCCCCGTCGTCGGCATGTAGTCGTAATACCAGTCGACCGCGATCTTCTCGGCCGCCACCTGCCCCAGGCACCCGAGCACGGCGTTCTTCAGCTTCGGCATCTCGAGCTTGATGATCGGGTCGAGCGTCGCCGGGTCCGGGTCCGCCGCGGACGGGTTGATCGCCTTGAAGATCCGGACGAAGTGGCTGCGCGGGATCGTGACGCTCGCCCCCGTGACCGCCGCCGCGCCCGCCGGGCTGCGGATCCACTCGCGCATCACCGCCGGGAAGACCTGCATGCGGGCGGTGTTTTCGGCGTCATTGGTCGAGCTGCCCTCGGCGCCCCCGCCCCCGCGACCGCCGCCCGCCCCGAGCGTCATGCCCTGGTTGGCCCCGCCCCCCGTCACCGTCGCGTTCGGCACCGCCCCGGGCTCGCCGGCGGTGCGGGATGAGTTCGTCGACTCGCTGGTCTTCTCGCTCGTCTGGATGACCTTGTCGAACGTCTTGGCCTTGTCGAACACCTCGCGCTCGATCCGCTTGACGTCCATGTTCGGGTCGACGCTGACGCTGACCATCACGCCGTTGATATACCCCAGGTGCCCGAGCACCTTCTGCGAGAAGTGGCGCTCGCCCTCCTTGAGCAGGTCCATCCACGAGTCGCCGTTGGCCGACCCACCCGCCTCGGGGTCGCGGTCCGCAACGTTGTACGACGCCCCGTCGATCACGACGTTGATCCGCGACCGCTGTAGCCCGGACACGGCCCCGGCGACCGTCGCCGCCGCCCCCTCGATCAGCTTCTTCGACGGCTTGTCGCCCGGATTCTTGGTCTGGAGGTTGACCGTCGCCGACGGCTGCCGGGCCGCGTCCCCGAACGCCCGGCGGCTCGTCGCGTCGATCATCACCGTCGCGTTCCGCACTCCGGGGAACGCGCGGAGCACCTGCGCGAGCGTGACCTCCTTCGCCCGGTTGTACATCGCGTCCTGCTTCTGCTGCGGCGCGAACGGGCTGTCCATCTTGGCGACGATCTCGTCGAACCCCGACGCCGTGTCGCGCGGCAGCAGCTGCTCGTACCCCAGCAGCGCCAGCACCTCGAACTTCCGGTCCGTCGCGACGTGGAGCTTGCTCCCCACGATCTTCGCCGGGATCCCCTTCGCGTCGACCAGCGCCTTGACGCGGGTCAACTCTTCGGCCGCGAAGTCCTGCTCCAGGACCGGCTCCATCTCGGTCGTTCCGGCGTACTTCGACCACCACAGCAGCGTCATCACCATGATGACGACGAGCGTGCCGGCGAGCATCTTCTGACTGGACGAGAGGCCGGCGAGTTGCTCGCGGATCTTCGTCGCCTGGGTCTTGAGGAAATCCATAACGGCGCCTTCCCTGGCATTGGATTTCTTAGGCGGGGCAGGCGACCGCTCGCGCGATCACCCCGCGCGTCGACCGCGTGCACCTGGTTCCACCGGGCGCGCGCCATCGAGTGAGCGCGTTGGACGAGCTACACCGAGATGTTCTTGATCTCCTCGTACGCGTCCATCAGCTTCGAGCGGATGGCGAGCAGCGTCTTGAACGCGAGGTCGGACTTCTCCATGGCGGTCATCACGCCCGTCACATCCTCGGACTTGTTGGTCAGGAGGTCTTCGACCGCCTGGCTGGCGTCCTGCTGCAGCCGGCTGACCTCGCCGATCGAGTTCTGAAGCATGTCCGAAAAGCTGGCGGATCCTCCGGCCGAGCTGGCGCCTCCGGCGCCGCCGATTTGCGCGGGCGAAGCTCCGCCGCCCGCGGCACGTCCGAGACTCAAATTGTTGCCGATCCCGGGAATCATGGTGGTCAGAACCGTAAAGCGAGAAGTCGGAGATCAGGGGCGAGTGTGCGTGGGGTCGGAAAAAAATTCAAGCGCTATCGCGGACTAACTCGCCGCGTGAGGCGAATTGCCCACGACTCGCAACCCGCAACTCGGCTACGCGAGCAGCCGCAGCGTCGCGTTCATCATCGCCTTGGTCACTTCCATCGTCGTCACGTTCGCCTCGTACGCCCGCGACGCCTCGATCGCGTTGACCATCTCGGTCGCCATGTTGACGTTCGGCAGGCGGACGTAGCCGTCCGCGCCCGCGTCCTGGTGGCCCGGGTCGTACTTCTTGTTGAACGGCGTCGTCTGGTCCAGCGCCACCTCCTGCACGTGCACGCCCGGCTTGCCGGCGTCCGGCCCGCGCGCGCCCTGCCCCGCCGCGAACACCACGAACCGCCGGCGGTACGGCGCCACCCGCCCGTCCGCGTCCCGCGTCGTGTTCATGTTCGCCACGTTCGCCGCGACCGTGTCCATCCGAACCCGCTGGGCCGCGAGCGCGCTTGCAGAGATGTCGAGTGTTCCGAACATGGTTTAGTCACCAGTGAAGAGTTGCGAGCCCGTTACGCGATCCGTTCCTTCAGCGCCATTTCCATCGCCCCGTACTGCTTCTTCAGCAGCTCGATCGCCGTCATGTACAGCATGCCGTTCTTGGCCTGCTCGGCCGTCAGCTGCTCCATCGACCGGTTGTTCCCGTCGTGGAACAGGATGCTCGCCGTGGGGTGGTCGACGTTCAGGTCGATGTCGTCGAACGTCGTCGCCCCCGGGGCCGACGCCTTCTTCTCCCGAACCTTGTCGCTCAGGAGCGAATAGAACTTCGCGGTCGACAGGTCCTTCTGCCGGTAGCCCGGCGTGTCCACGTTGGCGATGTTCTCCGCGATCAGCCGGTGCCGGGCCGCGGCGAACTTCACCACCCGCTCGACGAGCGGGGCATTGGTCTGGTTGACGAGCCGATCGATGAACATGCCGACACCTCGTAAGTCAAACCCCGTGCCACGAACGAAAACACGCATGGCGGGGTGCCAGTGCGGTCGCGACGCGCAGATGTTGCAGCCTTGCGCAAGAACTGCCCGCCCGCGCGACCGTCATGCTGAGCAAAACGAAGCATCCAGCCCCGAACGACCCAGGGCGACCACCAACGTCGAGCGGGCCTCGAAGTTCGAGGCCAGATCCTTCGGAGTACCTCAGGATGACGGTGACCACGCAGCCGTGGACGACGTACTACGCCTCGACCAGCTCCCCCTCTTCCTTCCACTTCTTCAGCTTCATGCCCAGCGTGCGCACACCGATGCCCAGCGCGTGGGCCGTCTTCATCCGGTGGCCCTTGAACGACTGCAGCGTCGTCAGGATCACCTGCTTCTCGATCTCCGCGAGCGGGCGGCCCGCCAGCGCGTCAGCCGTCGGCGCGCCCGGCCGCAGCTTGAGCCACGGCTCGATCGTGTCCGCCCGGATCACGCCCGGGTCGGCCTCCAGCACGCTCGCCCGCTCGATGATGTTCTGCAGCTCGCGCACGTTGCCAGGCCACGGGTACTTCTGCAGCAGCCGCACCGCCTCGGGCTCGATGTGCCGGAACGCCGCCCGTTCGCGCTTGGCGATCATGTGCAGGAAATGCCGGCACAGTTCCGGCACGTCGTCCGCCCGCTCCCGCAGCGCCGGCAGGTCGATCGGGACCACATTCAGCCGGTAGAACAGGTCCGCCCGGAACCGACCCGCCTCGACTTCCTTCTCCAGATCGCGGTTCGATGTGGCGACCACGCGCACGTCCACCTGGTGCGTCACCGACGACCCGACCCGCTCGAACTGCGCCTCCTGTAGCACCCGCAGCAATTTGGCCTGCAGCGCCGGCGCGATCTCGCTGATCTCGTCCAGCAACAGCGTCCCGCCGTCCGCCAGTTCGAACCGCCCGCGGCGAAGCTTGTCGGCCCCGGTGAACGACCCCTTCTCGTGCCCGAACAGTTCGGACTCGAGCAGATTTTCCGACAGCGCCGCGCAATTGACCGCCAGGAACGGGCGCTCCTTTCGGTCCGAAGCGAGGTGGATCGCCCGGGCGACCAGTTCCTTACCCGTGCCCGATTCCCCACGCACCAGCACCGTCGCCGACGACCGCGCGACCCGCTCGATCTTCTTGCGGACCTCGTCCATCCCGACGCCCGAGCCGATCAGCGGCCGCGGGGCCATCGCGTCGGCCGCCACGCTCCGCAGCGCCGCGTTCTCCCGCACCAGCCGCCCGTGCTCCAGCGTCCGGTCGACCAGGATCTTGATCTCGTCCCCGTCGAACGGCTTCTGAATGTAGTCGAACGCCCCCAGCTTCATCGCCTCGACCGCCGTCTGCACGGTGGCGAACGCCGTCATCATGATCACCGGCATCTCGGGCCGGAGCTTCTTCGCCTCCCCGAGCAGCTCGATGCCCGTCATCTTCGGCATCTTCAGATCCGTGATCAGCAGGTCGAACCGGCTCGCCGTCAACCGCTGCACCGCCGCCGGCCCGTCCGTCGCCGCGACGACGTCGTGGTCCTCCAGCCGGAGCGTCGCGACGAGCGAGTCGCGCATCATGTCCTGGTCGTCACAAACGAGAATGCGGGCCATGTTCTTCCTACTCCTTCTGCGGACCGATGCGGCGGACGTAACGATTAACGATTAATGCTTAATTCTGACAATGCACCCTTAAGTATTAATCGTTACGAGTTTCCCGCGTGTCTCCGTGGCAAACTTGCCTCAAATCCTGATCTCAAACTGCGCCCCGCCGCCCGGCGGGTTGGTCGCGAGGATCGTGCCCTCGTGGGCCTCGACAGTGCGGTGGACGATCGCCAGGCCCAGGCCCGTGCCCGTGTCCTTGGTCGTGAAAAACGGGTTGAAGATGCGATCGAGCACGTCCGCCGGGATCCCCGGGCCGGTGTCGCGCACGGTGATCCGGCACTGCCGCGCCTCCACCTCTTCGCCCGCGCCGTAGACGAGGCGAACGGTCCCCCGCCCGCGCTCTTCCATGGCCTCGGCCGCATTCAGCACCAGGTTCAGCAGCGCCTGCTCCAGCAGGAGCGGGTCCACTTGCACGGGCAACTCCGCGGGCCCCTCGATCTCCCACGCGATTCCCAGCGCGTCCAGCTTCGGCTGCGCCATCTCGACCGCCCGGGCGGCGAGTTGCGCGAGGTCCGCCGGCTGGTACGTGACCCGCGTCTCCCGCGAGAACGCCAGCACCTGGCTCACCAGCGACTCGAGCCGCTTCACCCCCCCGCTGATCTTCCGGCACACGTCCAACGACGACTGCATCCCCGCCTTCTCCACTTCCTTCGCCAAAATCGACGCGTACAGGTGGATCCCGCCCAGCGGGTTGCGGATCTCGTGCGCCATGCCCGCCGCCATCTCCCCCAGCGCCGCCAGCCGGTTCTTCCGCTCGAGCAGGCGATTCTTCTCGCCCAACTCCTCGCGCAGCATGACCACCGTCTCCTGCAGCTTCTCGTGCGACTGCTGCAGCCGCTCGGTCACCTCCGAGTACGCCATGATGATCCGCCCGAGCTCCTCGATGCGCTGCGCGGGGGGGACGGGGGCGGTGGTCGTCGTGGTCATGAGAAGTCCGGGAGAATCAGGAATGACGAATGACGAAGCTCGAAATCCGAATCAATGACGAATTTCGAAGGACGAAGGTCGAAACGCGGACGTGCACCGAGTTGGGGACAGTTTCGACATTCGGATTTCGTCCTTCGTCATTGATTCGTTCTTCGAGTTTCGACCTTCGTCATTCTCGCCTACTGCTTCACGTCCATCCGCGGCGCGACCTTCCCGTACGCCGCCGCCGCGTAATTCCGGTTCACCTGCCGGGCCGTCTGCGCCTGGTTGATCTGCTTCCCCAGGTTCAGCTTCCGCTGCTGCAGGATCAGGGCGTCATTCCGGTCCGCGGCCGTGATCTCCTCGAGCAGTCGCCGCGTCTCGGCCAGCAACCGCTCGGCCATCGTCCGCCGCCCGTCGTCCAGCCCGCGCAGGTACTCGCCCCAGCGCCGCTTGGCCGTCGCGATGATCTGCTCGAGCCGCCCGACCTGGTCGAGCACCTCCTGCCGCCGCTCCAGCACCTCCAGCAGTTGCTCCGTCCGGCTCTGCTGCACGTGGTCGTGCTGGATCTCCGCGAGCTTGGCCAGCCGCTGGTAGCAGGTGACCTGTTGGCCCAGCGCGTCGATCACCGAGTCGGTGGCGCCCATTGTCGATTGCCCGTTGCCCATCGTTCCGACCTCGCATTAACGCCCGGAAGCCGACACCCACTTCAATGGGCGATCGGCCGTGGGCAATCGGCAATCTCGTCTCACCAGATCCCCGCGCTACCCGTCCACTGCAGCCACTTGTCCCAGTACTCCCTGGGCATCGTGAACCCGCCGTCGTTGAACGCGTCGGGCGGCATCTTCTTCAGCAGCCACTTCGCCCGCTCGTTCGCGGTCTTCGCGTCGTTGAACTTCCCCAGCGCGCAGTACGCGTTGACGATCTGCACGTACGCCGCCAGCGCCGACGGGTCGTCCTGGTACCGGAACGCCGCCGCGTCGTAGAGCTTGATCGAGTCCTCGTACGACCCCAGGTCGAACACGCAGTCCGCCCGGTAGAAGTGGGCCAGCTTCATGTACAGCTTGTCGACCTCGCCCGACGGCGGCTGTCGCCGGTACGCGTCGATCGCCTTGTCGAACAACCGCCGCGCCTCCGCCAGCCGGTTCCGCTTGGCCGCCGCCACTTCCACCGGGTCCGCGTCCGCCGTCACCCGCTGCGTCGTCGCCACCGGCCGCGTCCCCGCGGGCTCGGTCTTTGCCGCCGCCAGTACCGCGTTGTTCGTCGCCGCCGCCACCGGCGTCGTCGGCCCCTTCAGGTCCACCACCAGCAGCGCCGCGCTCTTCCGGTAGCTATCCCCCATCAGGAAGATCAGCTGCGCCATCCGCTCGTCCCGCGGGTATCGCTGCGTCAGCTCCTCGAACTTGGCGACCGCCTCCTCGTACCGCTGCGTGCGGTAGTACAGCTGCGCCAGCTCCATCAACGCGCTTTTGAACTCGACCGCGTCCGGCGTCACCAACGGGTTGTTCTCGATCACGCTCAGCAGCACCGTCTCGGCCTTGCCGTAGAACTGCTGCCCCTTGGCGATCATCGCCTGCGCCAGCGGCACCGCCGACTTGCTCGCCGCCAGCGTGTTCGGATACCGGAACTGGTTCCGCTGGTACGCCGCGATCGCCTTGTCGAAATGCCCCGCCGCCTGATATGCCCGGCCCAGCCGCAGCAGCGACTCGGGCGTCATCGGGTCTTCCGGCCGCTCCGCCGCGAACACCTCGAGAGCCGCGATCGTCCGCGGCAAATCGCCCGCGCGGTCGTACAACTCCACGCCGCGCCACAGCGCCTCCGCGTACCCCTTGTCGTCCGACAGCGTCAGCGCCCGCGAGTACGCGATCGCCGCGTCGCCCGCCTTCGTCCGCAAATCGCGAACCTGCTGCTCGCGCTTCACCTTCTCGGCCTGCTTAATGCTGTCCGGGATGTTCCGCTCGACCTGGTCCCCGCGCCGCTCGTACACGTCCGTCAGCCGGGCGTAGAAACTCGCCGGCGGCCCCGCCGACGCCAGCGACCCCTCCGCCCGCTCGCCCGGCAGCGGCGACATCAACTGCTGCTCGTACCCCATCACTTCCAGCGCGGCCTGGTAGTTGCCGCGATTCGCCAGCGCCACCGCCGCGTGCTTGAGCCCCAGCAGCACGTCCACCTTGTGCCGCTTCCGCGCCGACTCGCGATCCGCCACGTGCGTGGCCACATCGTGCAGATCTGCCAATCCGTTGTCGTCGTCGCCCGCCAGCACCCGGCACACCCCGCGCCCGAGCCGCGCCAGCTGCGCCACCTTCGCGTCCGGGTGCGACTCCAGCACCACCGCGTAGAACGAGTTCGCCTCCGCCGGCCGGCCCGCGTCCTGCGCGAGCTTGCCCAGCAGGTACGCCGCCTCCGCGTCCAGCGGGTGCCGCACCTTCAGGTGATCCCGCGCCACCCGCAGGAACCGCTCCGCCTCAGCCCCGTTCCCCAGCTTGTACTCGCAGTACCCCAGCCAATACTTGATCTGCCCCTGATCGACCGCGTCCGCGCTCAGCCGCAGCGCCTCGTCCAGCGACTGCCGGGCCGGCCCGAACTCGCCCTTGTCGATCTGCAGGTGCGCCTGTTCCCCGAGCGCCCACGACCGCTCGCTCCCGTAAACTTCCTTTCGCGCCAGGTACTCTTCAAGCGACGCCTGCGCCCCCGCCACGTCGTCCGTCGACAGCTGCAAATCGATGATCTTCCGCTGCAGCCGCATCGCCCGGTCCGGCGACTGCATCATCGCCCGCCGGTAGTACATCAGCGACTCGGTCGGCCGACCCAGCGCCTCCATCGACTGCGCCATCCGCTGGTTGCTCTCCGGCGTCGGCTTCCCGCCCAGTTCCTGCGCGACCAGGATCTGCTCGACGATCCGCCGGTGGTTCTCCGGGATCGACAGCTTCTTCTGCTCCTGCCACATCGCCAGGCTCTCGGCCAGCAGCAGGTGCACCTCGGCCTCGCGCGCCGGGTCCATCTTCTCCCGCGCCAGCAGCCGGTTCAGATATTCGTTAGCCGCCTCGGCCCGCTCCTGCTTGATCAGTTGCCGCGCCGTCTCCACCTTCTGGTCGACCGACGGCCCCGGCTTCGGATCGATGAACAGCCACGCCGCCACCCCGAAGAGCGCGACCGAAAAGACGAGCAGCGGCATCTGCCACAGCCGCCCCACGCGCCCCTTCCACGCCGGCTTGGCCGGAGCGACCGCGACCGCCGCCATCGCCACACGGGCCCGCGTGGTCGCGGCGACCGACGCGGGCCGCGCCGCCGAACCCCCTGCCGATGCCGTAGAAAAAGACCGAGCCCCCGACGTTCCCGTGCCCGCCCCTCGGGTTGGTTGTTGCCCAGCCATGCGCGTCCGTGCCTTCCCTGCTCGCCGGGAAATCCATCTCCCGACGGCCCTACGCGCGGCCATCCGTACCGCCGCGCCCGGGCAATATTACCGATCCATCCCGACCCGCGCGGCCCAAACCCACCACCATCGGCGGACGGACTCGGACCGCTTGAGGCAATCTAATAGCGCAAGGTCAAAACGCAAGCCGGTTCCAAGGCCATTCGGCAATGTGGATAACTCGCCGGTAATTCCCCCGTTTTCCACCGAAGTCCCACCCCTTCTGCACCGGTTTGACGAAGCCAATCTAGCCCGAGCCTTGTCGACGGCACCCGGCCCAATCCGTACGCCCTCGCACTTCATTGCGGACCCCCACCTCAACGCGCCGGCGACCGACACGTACCACACTCGTGTCCGTCCCGCCCCGACCACGATCTGCGTGATCGCTAGTTCCGGGCAGCCCGAACGTCGCACTCAAAGCGAGGGATCCGCTCATGCCCACCCCTTCGGCCGCCGCCCGCAGCTGCATCCATCGACTCGCTCCATTCCTGCTCGTCGGTCTGGCCGTGCTGACCGCGCGCGCCCAGGAGACCGCCCCCGGCGACGGCGCCGACCTCGCCTTCGGCTCCGCCGGCTCGGGCCCCGGCCAGTTCCTCGAACTCCGCGACATCGCCTTCTCCCCCACCGGCGACCTCTACGCCCTCGACGGCGCCCGCGAGAACAAGAAGACCAAGCGATGGGAGGGCAACCTCCGCGTCCAGAAGTTCGATCGCGCCGGCAAGCTCCTGGCCACCATCGACCTCTCCGACGCCGCCACCGGCCAGAAGCTTGGCGACGCCAACGACCCGCAGCGCCTCGCCGTCGACTCCGCCGGCAACGTCTTCGTCACCCAGCCCGCCGCCGGCCGCGTTCAGCAGTTCGGCCCGGATGGCAAATACGTCCGCGCGTTCGACATTCCCGCCGCCACCGCGATCACCCGTTGGACCAACCCCCTCACGAACACGGAGCGCATCGCCGTCATCGCCAACGTCCGCCCCGCGCCCAAAGGCAAGCCGGAAGTGAAAGGGGGCGCGGATCGCATCCACGTTCTGAACGCCAACGGCACGATGGGCGAGCCCGTCACGCTCTCGAAGCCCGTCCTCGGCGCCACCTATGTCGCCACCGACCGAAAGGGCAACCTCTACGTCAAAGGCGAGCCCAACGCCGTTTACCAATTCGCCCCCGACGGCAAACTCCTCCGCACGCTCGGCGGCAACCCGACGACGCGCGCGGAAGACGGCTCCGAGCTCCTCCACACCGTCGCGGTCGATTCGAAGGGCAACGTCTACGCGATCACCTTCGGCAACCCCGGCCTCCTCGCCCGCTTCAACGCCGACGGCCAATCCATCGCCCTCCGCGGCGGACAGTGGAAGTTCGCGGACCCGTGGAGCGTCCACTCGTCCTACGTCGCCTTCGCCATCGACCCGCAAGACCGCCTCTGGGTCGCCGTCACTAACCGCCACGCCACGCCCGCCGTCCCCGCGCCGCCCGACCCGGCCGCCGTCACCTCCAAGAAATACCACGCCACGCCTGCGATCCTCCGCACCAAGGCCGACTTCTTCGACGAGAACACCTCAAAGCTCCGCACCATCCCCACACGCATGCCCGGCTTCCGCACCAGCCTCGCGTGCGGCCTCCCCTACAACGTCAGCTACGACCCGGGCAAACCCGTCCAGATGGAGTACGTCGTCGCCGCCGCCAACCGCACCGTCGACAAGGTCACCGTCACCTGGCAGGCCTACGACGCGCTCAAACGCCCCGCCGGCGAAGGCAAGTTTGACGTCGCCCTGACCAACGGCCAGGAGTCCCGCACGCCGTTCTCTTTCATCCCGCCCAAGTTCGGCCAGTACACCGTCATCGCCCGCGCCGACAGCCCCAAGGGCGAGATGGGCGGCGTTGCCCTGCACGTCGCCGTCACCGACCGCTACCCCTTTAGCCCAGAGCTCGCGGCCGGCTCGTCCAAGGGCGGCTGGCAGGACGTCCCCCGCCAGATCTTCACCGGCCTCCCTCAGCTCCGCATCCACCCCGGCAAGGACGAAAAAGGCTTGGCCAAGACGGATGAAGAGCTCGCCGCCGCTGAGAAGGCCAAGGTCACCTTCATCGTCCAGATCGTCGACAACATGAAGCACCTCACGCCCGAGTTCGTGCGCGCCGTCGTCACGCGCTACAAGGGCCGGGTGCCGTATTACGAGATTTGCAACGAGCCGGGCTTCTCCAGCAAGGTCGACGAATACTTCGCCGCCCACTCGATGGCCTACAAGCTGATCAAGGAGATCGACCCCGCCGCCAAGGTCATGGGCCCCGCCACCGTCAACATGGACCTCCCCTGGTTCACCCGCCTCTACGAACTGGGCCTGAAGGACGTCACCGACGCCATCTCCCTCCACGACTACGAGGGCCACGAGTCCATCACGCCCGAGCACTGGCGCTGGAAGCTCGCCGAGATCCGAAAGATCATGGCCAGGTACGGCGACGAAAGGAAGGACATCTGGCAGACCGAGCGCGCCACCTCCGGCGTCCGCGGCTCCAACTACCAAGGCCTCGTCCAAGCCGTCCGCGTAGCCCTCCACCGCGACCTGCTCGAATCCCTGAACATCCCCGCCGACCACAACCACCACTACTACCTCAACCAGGGCGGCTACTCCGGCGTCCCCACCTACCTCTGGAGCAGCACCGGCCCCCACCCCGGCGCCGTCGTCCTCCGCGTCCGCCACGCCCTCACCGCCGCCCTCAACCGCTCGTACGCCGGCCCCCTCGACTTCGGCCCCACCGGCAACACCTTCCTCCAAGGCCTCCGCTTCGCCGCCAAGGACGGCGCGACCACCGTCATCCTCCGCAACCTCGGCACGTCGGCCTACCCCGTCGAATTCACCACAAACGCGCCCGAACTCGCGATCACCGACGCCTGGGGCAACGCCTCCAAGCTCACCCCGACCGCCGGCAAGGTCCGCATCCCCCTCGAACAACTCCCGACGTACGTCTCACTCGCCGCCAATCAGGATCTGACCGCCACCAGGCTCAATTTCGGTCCCAACCTCGCCGCCGGCGCGAAGTTCGAATACTCCGCCCCCATCGAGAAGGGCGACCCCTCGATCCCCCCGCCCGTATCGACCAATCCGGCCGCGCCCCCGCCGCCGCCCGCGCCGCCCGTCGACCCCAACGCCCCGCACCCGCTCGTCAACGGCGTCTACGAGACCTACCACAACCAAAACCCCACCGGCGACACCAACGGCCAGAAGATCTGGACCGGCGCACTCCCCCTCGACGACGCCGGCAAGCCCACCACGCAATTCCTCACCGCCACCTTCCCCGAGCCGCGCACCTTCGACAAACTCATCATCCGCACCGTCCGCGCCGACAACACCTTCTGCACCCTCCTCGCCTACGACCTGCAGATCCCCGACGGCGACACTTGGCGCACCATCCTCTCCTACGACCACCCCGTTCCCCCCTCCGACTCGGCCCGCTCCGCCGACGCCAAGTCCGTCATCTGGATGGACGACACGAACCTCCACGTCCACCACCTCACCACGCCGGTAACGACGACCAAACTGCGCCTGGTCGCCAAGCGAACCACCTGGGGCTTCGTCCCCGACGCCGTCGGCGCGTTCTGGAGCAAGCCGATCCCGCCCAAGCTCATGCTGCGCGAGATCGAGCTCTACGCGCCCAAATGAGAACCCACGGAGCAAGCTCCGTGGGATTTGGTCGTCAACGACTTCTCTGTGAATTCTCCGCGCTCTCTGCGTCTCTGCGGTGAATCTTCTGAACTACGCCGCCCCCGCGATGATCTGCTGCGCGACGCCGATGAACCGCGTCCGCACCTCGTACAGCGCCAGGTCCAGCGCCTGCTGCTCTTCCTCGGTGAGGTTCCCGCGCGTCTTCTCCTCGATCACGCCCAGCGTGTCGATCTGGTGCTTCGACATGTCCAGCGACATCACCGTCTGTCCGCTGGCCGTCGGCATCTCGCCCATGTAGAGCATCGCCTGCGTCACCAGCGTGTTCACCAGCGTCTGCAGGCTGGCTTCGGGAATCTCGCGCTGCCCGCGCGCCCCCCGCGCCGCCGGGGCGGTCGGCGGCGCCATCCCCGCCAGCGCCTCCTCTTCCACGCTCGGCGTCGGGGCCACCGGCTTGGCCGCCTCCGCCGCCCGCTTGGCGGCCTCGTCGGCCCGCCGCTTCTCCTCCTCTTCCAACCGGCGCTTCTCCTCCTGCGCCTGCTTCTTCCAGTCCAGATCGATGTGAAGCGAGGGCTTGTCGTCCGCCATGGTCGAGTTCCTTCTGGGGTGTGAGCGTCCGATCGCGATTCTCTTCGCCCACCCGCGCGCGGTCAATCCGCGTTCCGATTTGCCGCAAAGACGCAAAGAGCGCAAAGATCACTAGACGAAGGTAGCCCCGCTTCCCTTCTCCGACTTTTCTCTTCTTTGCGCTCTTTGCGTCTTTGCGGCCGCTTCGAACAATCGGACTACCCCAGCACGTCCCTGACCACCTTCCCGTGCACGTCCGTCAGCCGGTAATCCCGCCCCTGGAACCGGAACGTCAGCTTCTCGTGGTCGAAGCCGAGCTGGTGCAGGATCGTCGCCTGCAGGTCGTGCACGTGCACCGGGTTCTCCGCCACGCCGAAGCCCATCTCGTCGCTCGCCCCGTACGTCACGCCCGGCTTGCACCCCGCCCCGGCCATGAACACGCAGTAGCAGTGCGGGTGGTGATCCCGCCCGATCACGCTCCCGCCCGCCGTCCGCCCCTCTCTAAACGGCGTCCGCCCGAACTCCGTCCCCCACACGACCAGCGTGTCGTCCAGCATCCCCCGCGCCTTGAGATCCTTGATCAGCGCCGCCACCGGCACGTCCATCTTCCTGCACCGCTCGCGCAAGTTCTCCCGGATGTCTTCCTTCGGGTTCGTCCCGTGGAAGTCCCAGCCCCAGTCGAAGAGCTGCACGTACCGCACGCCCTTCTCGACGAGCCGCCGCGCCAGCAGGCAGTTGTTCGCGAACGAGCTCCCGCCGGGCTGCGCGCCGTACATCTCGATCGTCCGCTTGTCCTCCTTCGAGATGTCCATCACGTCCGGGACGGCCGTCTGCATCCGGAACGCCATCTCGTACTGTGCGATCCGCGTCAGCGTCTCCGGGCTGCCCAACTCGCGCGCCTGCATCTCGTTCAGATCGCGCATCGCGTCGAGCGTCGCGCGCCGGACGTTGCGATCCATCCCGTCCGGGTCCGTCACGTACAGCACCGGGTCCCCGCCGCTCCGGCACTGCACGCCTTGGAACACGCCCGGCAAAAACCCGTTCCCCCACGCCGCCTTCCCCGCGCTCGGCAGCGTCCCCCCGCTCACCAGCACGATGAACCCCGGCAGATCGCTCGACTCGCTCCCCAGCCCGTACGTCACCCAAGACCCGAAGCTCGGCCGGCCCGCGCGCGGCGACCCCGTGTACAGCAGCATCTCCGCCGGCGCGTGGTTGAACTGGTCCGAGTGCATCGACTTGATCAGCGTGACGTCGTCCGCGATCGACGCGATTTGCGGAATGGCCTCCGAAAGCTCCATCCCGCACTTCCCGTGCTTCTCGAACTTCTGGAACGTCCCGAGCAGCTTCGGCACGCCAGACGTGAACGCGAACCGCTTCCCCTTGATCATCGAGTCCGGGCACGGCTCCCCCGCGTGCTTCACCAGCGCCGGCTTGTTGTCGAACAAGTCCAAATGCGGCGGCCCCCCCGACAGGTGCAGGAAGATCACCCGCTTCGCCTTCCCGAAGTACGGTGGCCGCTTGGGCGTCAGCGGGTTCTCCGCGTTCCGCGCGTCCGGGATCTGCGCGTTCGACGCCCCCGCGCTCCCGGCGAGCATCTGCGACAGCGCCACCGCCCCGATCCCGCTCGTGCAGTTCTTGAGGAAGTGCCGCCGGGTCGTATGCGCGAGCTTCTGGTGACTAAATGTGTCGAACAGGTTCATTGGTGTGATCGTGACACGGGCGTCTCGCCCGCGCGCACGGCCTTAGAATTCCAGCGACTGCAATTACGGATCATTCCTGCCACGCCATCAGCACGGCCGGGACGGCCGTGTCACGAGTCACCGCTTCGCCAGCGTCTCGTCCAAGTTCAAAATCGTATTCGCCACCACCGTCCACGCCGCCGCTTCGCCCACGTCCATCCCCGCCGGCAGCGCCCCCAGCGGCTTGGTCGCCATCGCCGCCGCCTTTTCCTTGTCCGCGTACGCCGCCAGCGCCTGCTCGTACAACACTTTCAACCGCGCCAGCTCCGCCTGCGACGGTGGCCGCGTCAACACCGCCCGAAACGCAAACGTCACCCGCTCTTCCAAGCCCGCGCCACCCTCGCGCAATACCCGCCGAGCCAGCCCCTGCGCCGCCTCCACGTAGCACGGGTCGTTCAGCGTCACCAGCGCCTGCAACGGCGTGTTGGTCCTAATTCGCCGCGAGACGCAGCTCGTCCGCTCGGGCGCGTCGAACGTCGCCAGCGACGGGTAGGGCGCGTTCCGCCGGATCCGCACGTACACCCCGCGCCGCCACCGGTTCTCGTCCGTGTCCGCCTTCCAGTCCGTCGTCGGCCCGAACGCCGCCGACAGCCCGAAGTTCGGCTTGGGCGGCTGGCACGGCGGCCCGAACATCTTCCGCGACAACAGCCCGCTCGCCGCGAGCGCCTGATCGCGCACGATCTCGGCCGGCAGCCGCACCCGCGGCCCCCGCGACGCCAGCCGGTTGAACGGATCCTTCGCCAGCGCCGCCTCCCCCACCTTCGACGACTGCCGGTACGCCGCCGACGTCACGATCAGCCGCACCATCGCCTTCGTGTCCCACCCCACCCGCACGTACTCCGTCGCCAGCCAATCCAACAACTGCGGATTCACCGGCGATTCCCCCTGCATCCCGAACTCCTCGCTCGTCTCGACGATCCCGACGCCGAACAATTCCTCCCACAACCGGTTCACCGCGACCCGCGCCGTCAGCGGGTTCTCGGGCGACGCGATCCACTTCGCGAGTGTGAGCCTGTCGACTTTTGCCGCTTGCGGCTTAGCGACTTCTCCCCCGAGATTCGCGGGCAGTCCGGGCTCGACCTTCTCCCCCTTGTTCAACCAATCCCCACGCACCATCACGTGCGACTCGCGCCCCTTCCCCTCTTTCATCACCGGCACCGTCGTGACCGTCGCGGCGTGCTTGGCCTCGACCGCTTTCGATTCCGCCAGCAGTTTCTTGAGCTCGGGAAACAGCGACTGATAGTGCGCCGTGAGCTGATCCAGCTCCTTCTTGTTCCGGTCTTTCGCGGGCTTCTTCAGGATTGCCAGGATGTCCTTCGGGGCCACTGTGGACGGCAACGCGGCCGCGCTCGCCTGCGGGCTCGCCTTAGGCTCGCCCTTCGGGTCGCGGCTAAACGATTCGACGACCGCCTTTTCCCACGACGCCCGGTGCGCGTCCGCCTTCTTAGACTCGGCCGCCACCCGCGCCCGCGCCTCCGTCACCCGCGCCTTCAAATCCGCCGCCTCCGCCTCCATCCCCACCCGCGGCGTCTCCAGCGTCGGGGCCTCGCTCTTCTGGTCGTTGTCCTCCGTCCCGTTGAAGACCGCGTACAGCTGGTAATACTCCTTCGTCGAGATCGGATCGTACTTGTGGTTGTGGCACTGCGCGCACGCGAACGTGCTCGCCAGCCAGACCTGCGTCGTCGTGTTCACCCGGTCCACCACCGCCGCCACGCGGAACTCCTCGCGGTTCGTCCCACCCTCCGTGTTCGTCAGCGTGTTCCGGTTGAACGCGGTCGCGACGAGCTGCTTCTCCATCGGGTTCGGCAGCAGATCCCCCGCGAGTTGCTGCACCGTGAACTGGTCGTACGGCAGATTCGCGTTCAGCGCCTCGATCACCCAATCCCGGTATCGCCAGATCACCCGGTCCTCGTCCGGCGCGTACCCCTGCGAGTCGGCGTACCGCGCCAAATCCAGCCACACGCTCGCCCACCGCTCCCCGTACGCCGGGCTCGCCAGCAGCCGGTCGATCAGCTTTTCGTAAGCGTCCGGTGACCCATCCTTCGCGAACGCGTCCGCCTCCTCGATCGTCGGCGGCAGCCCCGTCAGGTCCAGCGACAGCCGGCGAATCAGCGCGTACCGATCCGCCTCCCCATTCGGCTTCAGCCCCTCCGCCTCCAGCCGGGCCAAAACGAATCGATCCAACTCCGTCCTCGCCCACGCCCCATCCTTCACCGTCGGCGTGGTCGGCCGGACCGGTTTCGCGTACGCCCAGTGCTGCGTGTACTCGGCCCCCTGCGCGATCCACCGCTTGAGCGTGTCGACTTGCGTCGCCGTCAGCCGGGCCCCGTGCTTGGCGGGCGGCATGACGTCGTCCTCGTCCGCGGTCGTCACCCGCGCGATGAGTTCGCTCTTGTCCGGCTGTCCCGGCACGATTGCCGCCTTGCCGGTCTCGAGCTTGAGGATCGCCTTGTCCCGCACGTCCAGCCGCAGCCCGACCTTGCGCGTCCCCTCGTCCGGGCCGTGGCAGAGCAGGCATCCGGATGAAAGGATGGGCCGGACCTCGCGATTGAAGTCCACCCGCGCCTGGGGCGGCGCCGCCACGACCGAGCCGCCCAGAACCAGGCCGGCAAACAGGATAGAAGCAATACGGTGCGTCATATGGAAGAGGCGTGCCCGAAAATTCTCGTACGGGACGGCAGCATTCATACCGCCGACACCCGCCCGCATTGCCCCGAAACTCGACGTCACGACCACGAATGTTCCACGTAGAACATTTACCTAACCAATGGGCACCGGCACGGGCCTCAAAATCCGTCGGTTTTCCGTCCGATAACGGGTTGCCCCCGCCCCCCGCCGATTGTACTGTTCCCCGGAACCAATCCCCCGGAGGGCGCAGCGATGAAGCGGGTCGGCCGGAAACAAACGTCGGGCAAGATCAAGCGCCTCTCGGGCCGCCGGCTCCTCCTCCGGGCGGCGCGATTGCTGACACGGGGCGGGTAGGTCGAGGGGGCTCACTCGACTGATAGCTGCGGGTCAACGACCCGCTGATGCGCAATTGTGCGCACCGTCGTTCATTAGCTGACCGCGCGTTCAGCAACGCGTTGCGTCGCAGCTAACTTTCCCCCACATCGGATAGACTGCGTCGCACCTGACGGAGGTGCTCATGGCGCGCTTGGTATTGGGGGTTCTTCTTGCGTTCACGACGATCACCGCGCACGCCGCCGACGACCCCGGCTTCCCCGTCAAGTGGGAGAAGTGGGCCTTCAACTGGCGCATCCTCCCCCGCCAGGGCGTGGTCCTCACGCAGGTCACTTTCGACGGCAAGTCCGTGCTGAAGTACGCCGGCGTCGCCGAGGTGTTCGTCCCCTACAACTCGGGCGAACCCCGCCCGATGGACCAGCGCGAGCACCCGTTCGGGCGGAACCTGATCTTCCTCGAGCCCGGGGCCGACTGCCTCCCGGGCGGGACCTGCCGCGCGTTCGGCGTCGACGGCAAGCTCGCCGGCAAGCGCGCCGCCGTCATGATCCACGAAGAGGCGCCGTCGCTCGTCCACATGGGCATCGGCGCGCGCGCCAAGGCGAAGATGCTCGTCCTCTGGTCCGCCTACGCGCTGGGCGATTACACGTACATCGTCCAGTGGCGTTTCGGCGAGGACGGGTCGATCATGCCCCGCGTCGGGCTCACCGGCCAACTCGCCCACTTCGGCGGGGACGCCAGCAACTCCGCCGAGGTCGGCGCCGAGTCGCGCGCGCTCGGCCACGTGCACAATTTGTTCTTCTGCCTCGATTTCGACGTCGACGGCGAGAAGAACACCGTCGAGGAATTCAACTACGCACCGGTCGGCCGCGAGCGCGTCAGCGCGACCGGCACGTGGACGCCGATCAAGACCGAGGGCCCTCGCGAGCTGTCGCCGGCGAACTTCCGCTCCTGGCGCGTCGTCAACCGCGCGTCGAAGAACAAGCTGGGTTTGCCGCGGTCGTACGAGTTGATCCCCGGCGGTACCGGCGTCTACCGCGCGCCCGCCAACGAAAAATTTGCCTCCGCCGACCTCTGGGTCACGCGCTTCAAGCCGACCGAGGTCCCCGGCACCAAGCTGCTCGCGGATTCGCTGCCCGGGATGGCCAACAACGAGCCCGCCGAGGACGCGGATTGCGTGCTCTGGTACATGCTCAGCGTGCACCACCAACCCCGCACCGAAGAGTGGCCCGCGATGCCGGCGGAGTGGGTGGGGTTCAAGATGATGCCGCGCGACTTTTTGGACGGTGGCGCGCTGGACGCAAAGCGGTAGCCCACCGGATTCCCCCACCGTCATCCTGAGGTCCTCCGAAGGATCTTGCGTCGAACTTCGAGGCCCGCTCGCCAACGGACAAAGACCCTGAACTTCGGGGCTAGATCCTTCGGAGTACCCCGGGATGACGGCTACCGTGGGGCAACGACCTTCTGCTGCTTCATCCAATCCGTCAGCCGATCGGGCCAGGTGCCGTGCGGCTTCTCCGACGGCTTAATCCCGAACCCGTGCGGCCCCGTCGCGTAGACGTGCAGCTCGGCCGACGCGCCGGCGCGCTTCATCGCCAGGTAGTAGAAGACGGCGTTCTCCGAGTCGACGCGGTCGTCGTGACCCATGACGACGAACGCGGGCGGCGCGTCCTTCGTCACGCGGATCTCGGGCGACAGCGTCGCCGAGAGGGGTCCGGCCGGCGGTGCTCCACCCGGCGGCAGGGTCGACCCCGGCGTCGGGGGCTTTTCGATGATCAACCCCGGGTACACCAGCACGGCGAAGTCCGGCCGACACGAGACCTTGTCGATGTCGTCAGCCGCGGGATACGCGCGCCGATCAAAATTCGTCGAGCACGCCGCCGAAAGATGCGCCCCGGCGGAAAACCCCAGCATGCCGATCCGCTGCGAATCGATCTTCCACTCCGCCGCCCTCGACCGCACCAACGAGATCGAGCGCTGGGCATCCTGCAGCGCCGGCAAATGCCGCGGCGTGCCCTCGGGCGCGGGCAGGCGGTATTTCAGCACGATCCCGGTCACGCCATGCGTCACGAGCCACCGCGCGACGTCCTCGCCCTCGTAGTCCATCATGAGGGCCTTATACCCCCCGCCCGGCGCGACGATGACGGCGGCCCCCGTGTCCTTGTCGGCGGGCGGGCGGTACACCGTCAGCGTCGGCTGGGTGACGTCCGTCACACGCTTGATCGGCTTTTCGCCCGGCTTGGCGGGGTTGGCCCACTTCTCCTGCACCGTGCGCGTCTCGCCCGGCGCGGCGGCGGGCCAGACGTTCAGCGTCAGCGGCTCGTCCGCTCGGAGCGTGGGAGCGAGGATCAGGGCGATTAGAATGGCGTATCGCATCGAGAAATCCGGGTGACGGGACCGATGGAAGAAGTTAAACGCGGCGCGTGCCTCGGCATTAGAGAATAACACATGAACCTCTCGTCGAAGCATCTATCCAGGCGGGCGCTGTTGCGCGGGACGGGCGTGGCCATGGCGCTGCCGATGCTCGAGGCCATGACGCCGGCCGTCGCCAAGGCCGCCACGGCGGGCGCGAAAGTCCCCCGGCGGATGGTCGCTATCGAGACGAACATGGGCATCCTGCCGCAATTCTTCTTCCCGGAAAAGACCGGCAAGGATTACGAGGCCAGCCCGTACCTGCAACGCCTGGCGGCGCACCGCAACAACATGACCGTCTTCAGCGGGTGTAGCCACCCGGGCGTGACCGGCGCGCACGCGGCCGAGAAGTGCTTCCTGACCGGTACGCCCCACCCCGAGCGCGGCGGATTCCGCAACTGGGTGTCGCTCGACCAGTACGCGGCCGAGACGATCGGCAACCAGACGCGCTACCCGACGCTCGTGCTCGCCAACAGCAACGAGGGCCAGACGCTCAGCTTCACCCGGAGCGGCGCGCCGATCGCCGCGGAGCGCAGCCCGAAGAAGACGTTCCAGCGGCTGTTCATCCAGGGCAAGCCGGACGAGGTGAAGGCGAACGTCGAGGCGATCAAGCAGGGCCGGAGCACGCTCGACTTCGTGGGCGAGCAATCCAAACGTCTGAACAGCACGCTCTCGAAGACCGACCAGGACCGGATGGACCAGTACTTCACGTCGGTGCGCGAGCTCGAGAAACGCCTCGAGAGCGCCGAACAGTGGGAGTACCGGCCCAAGCCGGTCGTCAACGCCAAGATGCCCGAGGACATCGACGACCAGAAAGAGTTCGTCGCGCGGACGAAATTGATGTTCGACGTGATGAAATTGGCGCTGGAGACGGATTCGACACGCCTGGTC
>DATHXE010000577.1:0-4339 GCA_035459845.1 Tepidisphaeraceae bacterium
TTCAGGATCACGACGTTCGGCTTGAGATCGGCAACGTGCCTGGCGAGGTGCTTGTACCCATCCGCGGCCTGCCCGAACCCCGAGCGCGACTCGCACCGGACGGTATCGCCGGACCAGCCGAGGTTGCGAAAGGTCACGGCCTTGTCGGGAAAGGCATTGATCAGGAGCGTTTCGAGGTAGCCGTGACGAAAATCTCGCTCGACGAGCGTGTTGCCGACGAACGCGATGCGCGGCGCGTCGGGGAGCGCAAGGGCGGGCGGGGCGGCGAGCGCGGGGAGGGCGACCAGCGCGAGCGTCAAAACGGAGAACGGTCTCATGGGAACGTATATGTCCGCCGGCGGCGCGCGTTGCGAATTGGGCGCTGACGCGACCGGCCGTTGTCGGGAAGATGCGACGTGTCCCCTCGCCGATCCCGGCGGCGGTACCCACACGAAGGAGATCTAATGCGCAAGCTGAAGCACCTGGCGGCGGTCTGTGTAATGGCCATCCTCGCAATCGCGCTTCCCGCGCGGGCGGCGGATTACCCCGAGACGCCCGAGGGCCTCAAGAAGCTCAACGAGGACATCCTGGCGGCGCTAAAGGCGGGCGAAGCGGACAAGGCGGCGGCACTGGTGAAGGGACTCGTGCTGGTCGACCACGCCGAGTGGCTCAAGAAGACCTTCGGCGACGAACTGGGGGGGAAGATCGACGCGGGCTACGCGAAGATGGCCGCGTCGCTCCCGGCCGACGGGGTCAAGCTGTACGAGGCGCAGCTGAAGCAAAACCGGACGAACGTGACCGCGTACAAGCTGACCGACCCGGAGGACAAGCAGGCGACCGGTGCGCAGTCCGCCGCGCTTAAGGCGATGAAGGTGAAGGTGCCCCTGTACGGCGTCCGCCTGGTCGAGCCGGGCAAGGAACTCGGCATGCACCTGTGGAACTTCGTGTACGTCGACAACGGGTGGCGGATGGTGGGCAAACTGCCGACCAAGTGACCGGGCGGTAGTCGGTGGTCGGTGGGCTTCGGCCAGGTACCCCTGACGACCGCCCGCACACGGTCACTGCTCAATCTCGAGGTACGTCGTCGGGTCCGCGCGAAGGTACCGGGTAAACCCCGCGCCCGCGGGCGGGTTGTCCTTCGCCGTGCCCAGGAAGACCAGGGGGCTCGAGTTGCTGTTCTTGAACGACAGCGGGTAGCCCTTGTTCATCCCGATAATCGACCCGCGGATCGATCCGCCGGCCGACCCGCCGAAGTCGACCGCGTCGGCGATGATCGACCCGCCAACGACCGTGCCGAAGTTGCCGCCGAACGAGACGGTGGCGTTCTGGGCGAGGATGAACGTGCCGGTCAGCTTGCGGAGTACCGGAAACTTGGCCGGGTCGAGCGTCTCGACGCCGTACGCGTCGACCGTGCCGCGGAAGTCGAGCACGGTCTGGTCCGGCGTGCAGTCCGGCTTGTTCTCGACGACGATCACCCCGCGGATCGTGCACCCGCCGGCGAACTTCACGTTGTTCGGGGCCTTGATGTAAAGCACGCCCTGGATCACGTCCTTGGACGTGAAGCTCGGGTTGGCATTGGCCGGAACGTAACAGTTGGTGTAGGTCGTGCCGCCGCCGCCGCCGCCGTTCCCACCACCGCCGTTTCCGTTTCCGCCGGCATTGCCGTTGCCGTTCCCGTTGCCCGCACCCAAGTCGTCATCGTCCTTGGCCGCGACGAAGTGCTCCTCGGCGGCCACGTTCAGTGCTTGCCACGTCGCCTGCGTCCACGTGCGGACCGTCGCCAGCGCGCCGTCGACGTCGGACGGTCCCGCGGACGTCTGCACCGCCGGGTCCGTGTACGGCAGCGTCACGAACGTCGTGAACACGCCCGGGTCCAGCGTGGGGAACTCGGGCTCCGCCACGCCCTTGTGCACGTGGTTGGCGAGAATGTCGGCGACGTCCGTGCTCCCGCCCACCGACCCCGACACCTCCACGTCCGCGTCGGGGTTGACGACGCTTACGTCCCCGCCGAACTCCTTCCCGCCCAAGGCGATCGGCGTCTCGCTGGTCAGGTCGGTCGACAGCATCGTCGCCGCCGTCTTCACCGGGCTGCCGTAGACGTGACTCGAGCCGCCCGTCGAGATCGGGCCCCGCGAGGCGATCGCGTAGTCGAACAAACCCGTGCGGCTCGACGCGTCGAACCGGATCCGGATCGTGCGCGCGATCGCCGAGTCCGTGTGCCGCCCGGTCACGCTGACGACGAACCGCCCGTTGTCGTACGTCACGGTCGCGGCGAACCGCCCGCCGGTGGCGTTCACCGGGATCGACGCGTCGGCCGCGCCCCCGGGCACGCGCACGGTCGTCCCGTCGTACGCCACGGTCGCCCCACCCAGGTTGGCCGTGCCGTCCAGGTTCGCCGCCAGGCGATCCGCCACCGCCTTGAGCATCAGCCCCGGCGACGTGTTGGCCGGCACGCGCAGCCGCGCGAGCTGGTACCGCATGAACGCCATCCCAGACTCCGCCGCCACCATCGACTCCGCCGACTGCACGTCCGCCCGCGCCACCTGCACCGACGTCTGCGTCGCCGCGAAGAACCCCAGCGCCAGCGCGGCGAACAGGATCAGGAACAGCATCGCCAGCACGGCGGTCGACCCGCGGCGCGGGCGCGACGGTTGGAAAACGGGAGTATCCACACCGGATACTTCGGCCGTTTATGAGGGCGCGCTAAGAGTCGGCGAAAGACCGCCGCCGTACCCGGGTGCAATCCGGCGGGAGATCTGATAAGTTATCGGCCCGTGCAGGGCCTTTTGGCGCCCGCGGGAAAAGGGCCGTTAGCTCAGTTGGCTAGAGCGCCTCCCTTACAAGGAGGAGGTCACAGGTTCGAGCCCTGTACGGCCCATTCGCGGGGGATTCCGCTCACTTCTTCGGCTTCTCCACCGGCTTGACCACCGGCTTATCCGCACCGGCCGCCCCGCCCTCTTTCACCTCCGCCGTCGCCGCGACCATCCGGTACTCGATCGTCACCTTCGCCCCGACCTTGAGCGCGCCCGTCACCTTCGTCGCGGCCTCCCTGGCGATCTCCCACTTCTCCTCGCCCTTCTCGACTACGATCACGTCGTCCCCCACCTCCAGCACCGTCCCGGTGACCTGGTACTTCTTCGGCTGCTTCGCCTCCGCGGGGGCGGCAACCAGCAGGGCGATGGCGACGGCGAGCACGGACGTGACGATCGGACGCAGCATAAGTCACCTCGTTGGAACGGGACGTGCGCGCGGCGAAATTGCCGCGCCCGCTCAGCGTAGCCGCTACGGCCTCACTATGGAGCGCAGAATCGCGCCCGCAGGTTCCTGAGGGTTCTACCGGACTTTGAGGCACGCGCCCGCCCAAGCCGGAGCCGGAGCCTCAGGCGACGGCCCGGATGTCTCGGGGAATCGCCCGGTCTCCTCAAAGTCGGCTCAGACCCGTTCCTCGTCAGTTGCATTACCCGTGCGCCGGCACGCCCACCTGCCGGCAATACGCCAGCACCGCGCACGCCAAGGGGCCCGCCAACCACGCCGCCCATCACCGGCCCGCCATATGACCCGCCGCCAAACCCCGCTTACCATCCCCACATGACCCCGCGACTCGCACTTTCGGCGGCGATCGTTCCCGCGCTCCTCTCGTTCGTCGGTGCCTGCTCCGCCGGTCTCGCCGACCCGAGCGCGGCCGCGCCCCCCGCGCGCGCGGCCGCCCCCGCCCCAACGCCCGCCCCCGCGCTCCCCGCGACCCGCCCCGCCACCCAGCCCGCCCCCTTCGTCTTCGACGAGGCACTCCTCCCGAAAAACTTCCCCCCGCCCGGGCCCGTCGGCGAGGTCATCGTCAAGCACTACCCCGCCTACCGCGCCGCCCGCGTCGCCGCCAAGCCCGGCGCCGCGCCCGGCCAGGACGGCATGTTCATGACCCTCTTCCGCCACATCCAGTCCAACGACATCCCGATGACCGCCCCCGTCGAGATGACCTACGACCCCGCCGCCACCGCCGACGTCAAGCGCCCCGCCGCCATGGCCTTCCTCTACCAGTCCACCGACGTCGGCGCCGCCGGCCCCGCCGGCGACAAGGTCGACGTCGTCGACGTCCCGCCCGCCGCTGTCGTCTCGGTCGGCGTCCGCGGCTCCTACCGCGGCGCCGCCTTCGCCAACGGCCTCGCCCAACTCCGCGCCTACCTCGCCGCCCACCCCGCCGACCTCGAGCCCGCCGGCCCGCCGCGCTACCTCGGCTACAACAGCCCCATCGTCCCGCCCTTCGCCCAGTACGGCGAAGTCCAGATCCCCGTCCGCACGCCCGCCCGCTGACCGCGCCCGACGCGGGCGCCCCTCATCACCGCTTGCGACCGACCTTCGCGCC